>NZ_JAHQCS010000064.1 GCF_019042215.1 Evansella tamaricis
ACGGCTACTCTCATTGCTTAGGGACTGTAAAAGTGGAAAAGCACCACTTTTTCAGTTCCCATGCGAGTAGGCGCTGGAGCTAGACAATAAGAAAAAGCGCAAGCGCCTATGTCTCTTCCTTTGCGAGCAAATGCTCCGAGGCATATCCGTCCATCGAGCAAAACGCCACGTCCTGTGGCATGCCCGATATTAGGACGTCCTGTCCGTCCATCGGGCACGAGCATTACTTCATAAAATAGCTACGAGTTGTCTTGACGGATGCAGCCTCAATACTATTAGAGGAAGAGACACCTGCAGAGGAGGCTCCCGAACCGCCCGCGGCTAAGAAGACACCATGAATACAATCGAAGAGAGTAGACATGGATGTCGCACTTGTGCCTGTGGTGAAAGGGAGTGAATTTAGCAAAAATCAACATTGAACGATAACAGAGCCTATAAGAACAGCATAAGTGCTATGAATATACCTTTAAAAAAGAGGCTCGGACAAAAGTGTATTAATCAATGAAAAATCCAAGCATATTACGGTAAATTTCTTAGAAATTCTAATGCTTCTTCAAATGTATCTACAGGTACAACCACCATATCTGTTTTTAAAGAATCCGCCGTTTCTTGAGCAATAGCATAATTTGATTCAGGAGATCCACCTTCATTCGGTGCAAGAAAGTATGCTGCCCCTGCATTATGTGAAGCAATAACTTTTTGTTTTACCCCACCGATACGACCTACATCCCCATCTTCATTAATTGTACCGGTTCCGGCAATATGGTATCCCTTTGTAATATCTTCTGGAACTAACTGATTATAGATTTCCAGAGAAAACATTAAACCAGCAGAAGGACCGCCAATTTTTGCCGTATCAATGCTAACTTCCGGTTCATTAACTAGTTCACGGTCAGTAACTGGATTGGCTATTCCAACACCTCCACGATCACCGGTAGCATTTATATCCTCCGGAAATGGAAAAATTTCTATGTCTACATCTGCGACAGTCCCCTCCCGTTCAACTGTTAAGGTTACGGAATCCCCAATATTATACTCCCCTAATACACTAAGTAATTTCGTAGAATCTAATACCTCATCTCCATCTACTGCAATAATTTTGTCACCCATTTGTAATTTTCCCTCTGCGTCCATATCTGGAATAACAGAGGTAACAAAGACACCGCGGTTCTCAAAAAAAGCAGTCTTACCAGCATGTTGATATGCCACAATTACAGCTAACTCTTGAGATCCTGCCATCATCATTAACTGCCGATGCTGATATTCTTCATCCGTTTCTCCTTCTGGACGTATTTGGTTTTCAGGAATGATCTCTCGCTGATCACTGAACATAGCCCAAATATAATTAACAACATTCGCCTTACCCATGCGAACAGTAGTCAACATAAATGTCCCTTCATAATCATATCCATCTTCTACTTCAATGACTTCTGTCAATACTTTGGCATCCCCTGGAATTGTAAAATAGTAGGGCAGTTCATAATAATTAATCGCTAAAAGGATTAGGATAAAAATAGTCCATTTTATATAACTTCCGCTCTGCTGTTTATTACTCTCTCTCATGGTAGTTCTCCTTCCAATTTTCTATCCTTTCCTTAAGAGGAGTGAGGAACTTCCTCGTTTCCCTCTCTCCTTGCTCTATTATTTCTTGAGCATTCGTGAATTGGGTTGCATTAATATGCTTTAATATAGGACGGATCATAATATCTGACTCAATTTCCCGGTACCTTACCATTTCTCTTTCCATGATATCCATGCTTTGGATAATAACATCATATATCGACGTTATTTCTGGCTCCTCATTAAAAAAAGAAACATCTACTGCAATGACAATATCGGCTCCCATTTCCTTTACTACTGTAACTGGAACACGGTCGATCACTCCACCGTCCACAAATATTGTACCATCAATTGTCTCAGGAACGACAATTCCAGGTATCGCAATACTTGCCCTTACTGCTGTTGCAATGTCCCCCGTCTTAAAAACAACCTTTTTTCCTTTTAATAAATCCGTTGCAACTACAGAAACTTTTGGTCTTAAGTCTTCCATCTTTTTTCGATTGACGAGCATTTGAACAAGTTGCTTAGCCTTGTCTCCTTTTATAAAACCCATTTTAGGCACAGTAAAGTCAAGAAAATACTTTCGTCGAAACTGAATTGCCATTTTTTCTAAAACAGCTGGGGTATAACCGGCACCATACAATGACCCAATTAAAGCCCCCATACTACTTCCGGCAACATAGTCTATTTCATATCCTTCCTCTTCCAATACTTTTAGAACCCCAATATGTGCAAACCCCCTTGCCCCTCCTGAGCCTAAGGCCAAGCCTATTTTAGGTTTCATCTCTCCTCCACTCCTTTAGGAACTCCATCTTGAAAAATGGTCTAAACTCTCTTACTAAACGTATATTTGAAAGAGGACAAGTTTATGATTCTAGATGGAAAAGGAGAACGTCAATGGAAAGGGATATCTCATACATCAAGACGATCCTTTATGGAACAACCACTACCTTTTTAGCATTATCATTCATGATATTCCCTAAAGAGGCCTATGAAGCTTCAGTCCGAGGACTCACAATGTGGTGGGATGTCGTTTTCCCATCACTTTTACCTTTTTTTATTTTATCTGAGTTTCTCATCCGATTTGGTGTCGTTTCATTTATTGGAGCCCTATTTGAGCCAATTATGCGGCCTTTATTCCGTGTCCCCGGTTCAGGAAGTTTTGTTTGGGCAATGGGACTTGCTTCCGGATTCCCGGCAGGTGCGAAGCTTACTGTCCGACTCCGGCAGGATAGGAAGATCTCTGCTATTGAAGGAGAGCGTCTTGTTTCATTTACAAATGCATCAAACCCACTATTTATATTTGGCGCCATCTCGGTTGGTTTTTTTCATGATGCTAGCCTTGGGATTGTTTTAGCCGTAGCACATTATGCAGGAAATATCATTGTTGGTCTAGCCATGCGTTTTTATGGTGTAGGAAAAGCGGATATAAGTGAAACCATTAAACCAAAAGGTTTTTCTTTAAAATATGCTCTCCAGCTCATGCATGGGGAAAGGTTAAAAGATCATCGCCCTTTCGGAAAACTAATGGGAGATGCTATCCATTCCGCAATTCAGACCTTACTCATGATTGGTGGATTTATTATTTTGTTTTCTGTATTAAATCAGATTCTTGATCTTATTCATATTACAGTTCTGTTAAGTATTTTCACTACTATTATACTTAGTCTTATTCAAATGCCAAACGAATTGAGTCCCGCTTTGATTCAAGGGATGTTTGAAATTACCCTCGGAAGCCAGACCGTAAGTCAAACACAGGAAACAACTCTTCTTCAGAAGGCAATCATTACAAGTTTTATCCTAGCATTCAACGGCTTTAGTGTTCAGGCTCAAGTAGCAAGTATTTTATCGGAAACAGATATTCGTTTTAAACCATTTTTCCTCGCCCGCTGTTTTCATGGTTTTGTTGCTGCTATATTAACTTACTTTATTTTTGATTGGTTCTATATAGGCACAACTAATCCAGCATCAAGAGAAGAAGTGGTCCCTGCCTTTCAACAATTATATGTATCTAACTTTTTTCATACTCTTTACGAAATGGTGCTAGAATGGGGCGGTATTTTTACATTAGTTGCCATGTTAAGTTGGATTATCCTTGTAGCAAATAAAATTCATCAACCTAAAGAATAAGAAAAGCGCAAGCGCGTAGGCTCACGAGCGTAGGGCAGTGGAGGAATGACAACTAGAAGTTCGCTCTTTGACTTCGGTTGTTACTTCCGAAGTGCCCCGCAGAGAGTAGGCGCTGGAGCTAGATAATAAGAAAAGCGGAAGCGCCTAAGATTCGCGCATAGGGCAGTGCCTCTTCCTCTACTAGCATCGCTCTGAAGTAGTGCAAAAACTTATACTTCCTTCTAAAAAAAGGATGTCTCCTTTTCCTGATCGCGTTTCTGAGACATCCCCCAGTTTTTATTAACTGGAAAAGGCATATTTTTTTCTCAAAGCCTCTTCCACAATGTCAGGTACTAAATCGCTGACTGGCGCATGGTATTTGGCAATTTCCTTGACGATGCTTGAACTTAAGTAGGAATATTTATTATTTGTCATCATAAAAAATGTTTCCACACTTTCATCAAGTTTTCGGTTGATGGAGGCCATTTGTAATTCGTACTCAAAGTCAGACACTGCCCGAAGTCCTTTAATGATGGCATTGGCATTTTTCTTTTTTACATAATCAATTAATAATCCATTAAAACTATCAATTTCCACATTAGGTAATTGGTTTGTCGTTTGACGGAGGAGTTCTACCCTTTCCTCCACTGTGAATAACGGTTGTTTATTTCTATTGTTTAAGACAGCGACAATGACTTTGTCAAAAACAGTTGCACCTCTTGAAATAATATCAAGATGACCTAAAGTCACAGGGTCAAAGCTTCCAGGACATACTGCGATACTTGCCATAATTCGTATACCTCCTATTTTCCATATTCATATATACTTATCTCTGTATCTCCATATCGTTCTGATTTCACTTTTTCTAATTTTACATATGTATTATCTAACTCCACATCAATACTGTGTTCCACTACAATAACCCCATTTGGTGCAAGTAAATTTTTTTCAGCAATAAAACTTAATTCTTCACTTAAGCGCTGTTTTTTATAAGGGGGATCTAAAAATATTAAATGAAACGTTAAACCCTTTTTCACGATAGCTTTTATAGCCCTTGCAGATTCATTCCGAAAAACTTCTGCCTGGTCCTCCAACTTACACAACTTTAAATTACTATATATCGTTTCAATAGCTTTTTTGTCTCTATCAACAATCACAGCGTGATCCATCCCTCTGCTTAGGGATTCAATTGCGATGGAACCGCTGCCCCCATAGAGATCGAGCATACTCCCACCTTCAAAATAAGGGCCAATCATGTTAAAAATTGATTCTTTTACTTTATCAGTGGTAGGTCTCGTGGATTGTCCTGGAACTGCTTTTAAATGCAAACCCTTTTTCGTTCCGCTGATCACTCTCATTTTCTTCACCTTATTCCTTTTTCAATCGCCAGTCCATTGTTCATTTACATTGTAATGTAATTGCCCTCATATCCTACCATAAATGAAAGGAAATCAAAAATGATAACTTCAAAAAATTCTTACTCTTTTAAATGACGTATAATCTCAGTTAACTGGTCCATAATAAGGGTAGCAACATCATAATGTTGCTGACAACCGCGGAGAAGGCTTACGTTTCCCCATAAGTTCTTCCTCCGGTTTCTCCTCTCCCATAGCCTAAGACTAGTTAAGGAAAAGGTCCTTCGTCTTATCCTTTAACTTGTCATAAGGCGACCCGCAGATGTATCATCTGCGGGATTTTTTTCGAATAAAATAACCTTCGACATCGTCGAAGGTTATATTCCCATCTTATAATCAAATTCCTTTTCTTTTTCATCAGATACAGAATTTTCAAACTCTGTCTTTAACCAAGGTCTCATCGACATGGAAACATCCTTAACGAAATGGAAAGAACGAATTTTAGCCATCGTTTCTTCCACTCGTTCCCCGTCACAATACATCACCACATATTTCATTTTACGAGAAACATAATGTATATTTCCGAACCGTCTTAGTTGTTTAACTTGTTTTATGGATTGTACCCAGATTGCTAGTCCCACTCGATTATCGACCATCATACCATTTACCCCTCTTCAGCGATTTGAAATTAGTCTAGCATGGACAGGTTTCATTTGCAATAACGACCTATTTACAGCCGCAACTGCCCCCAGAACCACATCCACCACTGCAACTAGTTGCAGAATCAAAAAACGGATTGCCTGTAGGCACCTTTATTTGAGGTGATACAGCTTTGGCAATAATTTGACTAACTTCCACCAATAATTGATAAAGTTCGTTTTCAGATTTTTTAAATTCGGCAATTGTGATATTTGTATCCACTATTCGCTTCATTTCTCTGACATTTTTAGTTACTTCGGAAAAGTCGGGATGATATTTACCAAATCGTTGTACTTCTTCATATTTTTCCTTCAACTCAGTAAATTGTTGAATTAACTTTTGTGCCTCTGAATCATTTTCTAATATTACTTTTGCATCTATATATTTATGAAAGATTTCTGATGAAGTAATCAACTCACCGAAATCATATGCTTGTTGGAGAACGTCAACATTCGTCATTGTTGTAACCATCTCTTCACCTCCAATGCATATTATAACATGAAAACCTCTTTTTTTAAAATCCCTAAATACTTTCTCCTGAAAAACAGGAATCTTCTTCCTTAGGGTCAACAATTGCTACCCTTTTAATTTGAGGTAACTCCAATTTTTCTCCAGAATATGTCTTTACATAGGAAGTATTTCCCTGGAAAGTGAGATGCTTAATTTCGACTATTTTTGTTTCTCCCGAATAAGTTTCTATGGTAACCGGCAGTTTTAGTGCTTGACTTTGTCTTAACATACGGGTGAGCATATTTTCTTTGTATGCCATTAATTTAAACGAAACAGGAGGGAGTTGCTCCGCTCCCTTCCATTCCATTGGTGAGAGTACAGGGCAGTGATCAATTAAGTCAATTGGCTCTTCTCTATTTTCCTCCGTAGTTTCTTTCCTATTTCCTACAGGTAAGGAGGAAGACTCCAAAAATTTTTCCCACTGTCCTAAATGATCAGACTCGATTAAAAGTCCTTTATCCAATTTTAAAACAAATTCATTTCCGAAAATATTTTTCGCTTCTTTATATAATTGACTAACTAATGAAGGAGATGTAATTTTATACAATACATAGTCTCCACATTTTTCAATAGGCTTTGTTTCTTCCCACCAATTAGCCATGTTACCTTCATCTTGCTGCAATACCTTTTTGACATGATTCCAATTTTTGAGTGTTGCACCATTCTTCTTCCCTTTTTGGACACTCTCTTTTGAGAACTGAACATGAATAGTCTGTCCAATACTTTTTATGGTTGAAAACAGACATATCTCCCATAAAAATGCAGGAGAATTTCCACTCAATAAGAACCATTCCGAAGAATGGAGATGAACTACTTCCGTTATGTCATTAGCAATAAATGTTTCCAGACTTAAGACTACTTCATCCGATGTAAAAAATGGACAGTTTGTGATTCGTTCCCAGGAACTGCCATCTCCTTCCGGCACAATAGAGAAAAAATCCGTTTCACTAACTGAATTCCCGTATAACCAGCATTTTAGCTTCTTGAAATTAACCTTATGCCCTTCTTTCTTAAAAATGGCTCTTGCCAGAAACTCAAAAAAGATGTCTTCAAGGTAATCATCCAGCTGAAGATCCACCTTTTCATTTACACTTTTTTCTCCTTGCACATTGAAAAGAGTTTGAACAGATTCCTTTAATGCATTATCATAATCCTCACTTAATTCTTCCGAAGTAGATTTATTCTGAAAGTACGAGTTTATCTGCAGAAGAATACTTTGAAAAAATTTATGCATGTTGAACCAGTATTCTTTTTCACGCTTTCCCAACTCCTGTTCCTCAGCCTTTTTCCAGTCCTCCTCTATGATTAATTTCTCCATTTCCCGCGGAATTACATAAAATGGTTCCCCCATGTTTTTACCAACGTGTATCACTCCATGGTAATACAGTTCTTCTAATGCACGATAATATTGAAATGGTCCAAATTTTTCAGCCCCAAGTTTATCCAATTCTTTTTTTCTACAGTCATCTGCATAGATAAATAATAGCAGTAGATTTTTTTGTATTGGTGTTGCCAATTTCCACCTATTGCTCAGTGTTTGCATACTTCTTTTTTTATCCCCTTCTTCTTTAACTATCTTATTTAATATATTTATGAGCATGGTGTCCATTCCTCCCATTCATAAGCATATCCTTGTTCCAGCATAAACAGTTGACGATGTGAAGAAACTTCTTCTTCCTGCGTCATCGCAGTAACAAGGGTATAAAAAATAACTTCGTTACCTTTCCCCTTCGGACGAAGTAATCTTCCTATTCGTTGCGCCTCCTCTTGCCTTGAACCGTAAGTCCCGGAAACTTGAATAGCTACTTCCGCATCCGGTAAATCAATAGCCATGTTTGCTACTCTGCTCAATACGAGTGTTTCCACTTTTCCTGAACGGAAGGCATCAAACAATAGTTGACGGTCTTTTTTTTTCGTCTGCCCTGTTATAAGTGGTAAATTAAAATAAGACGCTATTTTCTCTAACTGATTTAAATACTGTCCTATTATTAGTATTTGTTTTCCTTTGTGTTTCTGAAGTAACTCCTCCATTACTCCCAACTTTTCTTTGTTTTCACTTGCGAAACGAAATCTATCCCTCTTTGACAATTGCAAATACTTTTCCCACTGTTTTTCCTGAAGAGGAATTTTAACTTCAATACACAATGGCTTCGCAATCCATCCATTTGATTCCAATTCTTTAATTCCCACTTCATAACGTTTAGGTCCGACTAAACTATAAATGTCACCTTCCTTGCCATCTTCCCTGACGAAAGTGGCAGTTAATCCGACTCTCCTTTTTCCCTGCAAATTGGAGGTTATCCGAAACATTGGTGCAGGTAATAGATGTACTTCATCATATATCACTAACCCCCACTTTCGGTCATGAAATAAATGATAGTGAGGGAAAGTATGTTCATCAGAATGATAGGTGAGAATCTGATAAGTAGTAATTGTTACAGGTTTTACTTCTTTCATTTCACTGGTATAAATCCCCACCTCATTGGAAGTCAGTTCCGTCTTTTCCAGCAGTTCTCTATACCATTGTTGTAAAGACGAATCGTTTGGAACGATGATCAAGGTGTCTTCTTGGATTTCCTGCATAATCCCTAGACCAACTACCGTTTTACCAGAACCACAGGGGAGGATTATAAATCCATTCCCTTCCTTCATTCCTTTTGGGTCTACAAAGGATTCCACTGCCTCTTTCTGGTATGGTCTCAGAGTGACTCCATCTTTTAAAGAAACATACAATGGATCTCCCTCTTCAATCCCTAAATGGTCTGATACCGGATATCCTTTTTTTATGAGGATCTGTTTTAATGTTCCCCGTTCCTCCATTGTGATCTTCATATACTCTTTCTCTGCCCCTTGGATTATTCTCTCTTTATTGTCCTTTAACAGGACGCTAAGTAACCCTTTCTCTTTTGAAAGTAAACATGGACCAACGTCGTCCAATACTTTCATTTCAAGTTTATTCCCTCTTTTCCCCCAACTATTTAACAGTTCATCCACCTTTTCAGGTAAACTCCCTTCAGAAAAACTGGAGAGAAATGTTTTTATTTCATCAATAGTGACCCCCTGATCAAGGGCATACCAAACAGAAAAAGGGGATAATTGATATATATGTATTGTTGACGGTGATTTCATCAGTTGTGCGAACTGGCTTAAAAATGGTTGGATAATTTTTGCTTCTTGATGATCTGACCGAAAAAAAATTTCACCATTATTTTGAATGATAAGTGCCTTTGTATTAATTGCTTTCATAGTCTTATCTCAC
Organism: Evansella tamaricis; assembly: GCF_019042215.1. GTDB lineage: Bacteria > Bacillota > Bacilli > Bacillales > Salisediminibacteriaceae > Evansella > Evansella tamaricis. The sequence continues at coordinate 9,493 of NZ_JAHQCS010000064.1, forward strand.
TCCCCATAAAATTTCCTATTTTATACTGTTTGTCGATAAACCACCCCCTATACATAAGAAAAAAGGTACTGGAGAAAATTGCTCCGTACCTTTTTTACTTCGAATTAAAGTTTTTCATCATCTCAAGCATCATCATTGCCATATTCATATTATTTTGAATGCGATCCATTCGCTGGGGAAAGGTTTTGCCGTAAAACACTTTTGAATCCTTTTCCATTTGAGAAAGAAGAGATGGATCCCTTGATAACTTTCTGTACCATTTGGGATTGACACGGAGAAAATGGTGTAATTCACGGTCCTGCTTAATATACTGATAAACTTCTGGTCTCATGCGACGATCCCCCTTAACTTAACTTTTTATCTCGCTAGTCATCATTATACGAGAAAGGGGAGTTTTGCTGCTGGTTATTAGTAGGTGGTGGAGAGTTTGGGTTATTTGGCGAACGAAACTGACCTAATAATTCTTGTACTGATGCTAGGACGCCACTGAATTGAGACAAAGAACTTTGTAAATCATTAAAATTAACTTTCTTTAAGAGTGCCAGTAGATCTTGAGTAGTGGATGACTCCTCTTTTTCTTCATCCTCTTCCCCTTCGTCTTGTTCCGCATCTGTATTCTTTTCTTTATCCTTTGACTTTTTACTACCTTTTGCAGATTTTTTTTCCCGATAAGTATCCCAAATCTCATCTTCTTCTCCAAAAAGAATGTATTCTTCAAATAAATCCTGCAGTGTTTTATCCCCAGTTTTTACATCTTTAAGGACATGAGGGTTATTTTTGACGAACAGTTTAAATTTTCGAACATCAGGATGACTTGAAGCCATTTTTTACACCTCCTAGTCATTCGACTAGATTACTCGTTACTACATTGTAATGCGAATATAGGTGTCCAAGTGCGCCCATTTTACATTTGGATCGATTATTATCCTCGTTCATCGGGCAAAACGCCGCGTCCTTTGGCATGCCCGATATTAGGACGTCCTGTCCGTCCATCGGGCAAAACGCCGCGTCCTTTGGCATGCCCGAATCTTTTAAAAAATCTTTCAAAAAAACTGCCTTAACATCTGGAACATGTTAAGACAGTTCTGATATAAAGTACACTTTTTTAATGATGATAATGTTGTTGCTCTGAGATTTCAGATAATGCGTAACCAGCTTCATCTTCCGTTGAGGTGTGGACTGCAAGATCTCCTAATGCAACAATACCTACTAAGCGATTTCCGTCAACGATAGGGAGACGGCGAATTTGATTTTCTGCCATCATTTTTGCGGCATCATCAACGCTCATATCTGCACCTGCTGTCATCAGATTCTCCGTCATAATATCCGTAACAGCTGTTGAGTTAGGCTTCTTTTCAGCTACTCCCCTTACAACAATGTCACGATCTGTAATCATTCCGATTAATTCCTCCCCTTCACAAATAGGGATCGCACCACAATCATTGTCTTTCATTTTGACTGCCGCTTCAAAAACGTTATCCTTTGGATTACAGATTTCTACTTCACTAGTCATTACTTCACGTAAAGTTTTCATTAACAGTTCCCTCCATTAAACTTATATTACTTTTTTTATAATGCACAAATTTTCCACATTCATACCGGTAACTAGTCCATTACTTTTCGATGCCCTTAAGTTTTTTTGTTTAAACCATTGATTTCGTTGCATCCTTTATCATTTCGTAATATCATTAGATAGAAAACGTTAGTTGACCCGATAGGAGGTAGAAATATGAAATTTGAAGAAACAGGTCTTGAAGGGCTAAAAATTGAGTTTCAAGCGTTAGAGGAGATCATGGAAAAAGCAGGTTTTCATTATGTTTATGACTATGAAAGAGTTACTTTTGATTATAAAATGGTCGTTCGTGATGATATATTCTATTTCCGTGTGCAGGCATTTGCAGTAGAAGGTGAAATTCCATCACCACATGGTATAGTACAATTGTTAACACCTCTGTTAGGAAAGCACTATTATCCACACGGTGTGGAATATGATGAGGAGTTCCCAAAAAACATTATTGAAAAATGCAATAAAAAAATTGGGTTAATAAAAGAGGAAATTAAAAGCGAAGCAGTATCTTAAGTTCTACATAAATTTGAATAAAATAAAATGGAAAAGTTTTCGTTGCTGCTTTGATAAGGATGACTATCAAAGTTCATCGAAGGCTTTTCTTTTTATGTAAAGTCATATCCCTAATGAATCATTCAAATAATATATCACAGGAATATTAAGAGAAAAGTTTTAGGAGTTTTCACTATTATTAGCCTAGTTTTCATACTATAATGGATAGAGATAGTGTTTGGTAGAAAGGGGCATTAAATTGACGTCGCAATTAATCAAGAAATACGCATACATTGTACTTTGGGTTGTTATTGCTGCCCTTTCAATATACTTTATCTTACCTGTATCATTACCTATAATCATTGCCCTAGTTACAGCTTTATTTTTAGCTCCTGCAGTCAAACTTCTCGTTTCCCGAGCCAAATTGTCTAGGAGTATTGCAGTCTTTATTGTATTTATTATTTACTTGCTTTTTATTGTCCTAGTGGGTTATTTCTTATTGACACGGGCACTGACACAATTAAATGCATTCCTAGGGTATTTCTTAGATTCCATACCGGAAATAAATATGGCGTGGATGAGCTTTTTGGAAAACTTAAAAGAAAGATTTGGGGAATCCCCTGAGATTATAAATGAAATTGATTCTGCCGTAACCCAAACATTATATGAAATGCGTAGTAACTTACAGCAATTAGATATTATTGGAACTGTCACAAGTATCTTAATTAAAATACCTGCTTATTTAGTTTCATTCATTGTATATGTAATTGCCCTTTACTTATTCTTACTTGAACTACCAAGATTAAAGGACAAGCTGTTTGGATATATGACTGAGAAAACAGCAGAGAAGGTTCAATTTATGTCTTCTAGGTTATCTTACGTGATTTTTGGATTTTTCAAAGCACAATTTTTAGTTAGTATCATTATTTTTATCGTTTCTTTAATCGGATTACTATTCATAGCACCTGAAGTTGCTATCATCATGACATTGATTATATGGATCATTGATTTTATTCCGATTATCGGTTCTATTGTTATATTGGCTCCATGGGCACTCTTTCACCTTATTTCTGGAAATACAGCCTTAGGAGTACAATTACTTGTACTTGCTGCTATCTTATTGACTATACGAAGAACAGTGGAACCTAAAGTGATGGGGCATCATATTGGCTTGTCCCCATTGGCAACACTTATCTCTTTATATATTGGACTTCAACTATTAGGCGTCCTTGGATTTATTTTAGGTCCTCTGCTTGTCATTTTGTTCACTAGTGCCAAGGAGGCAGGAATCATTAAACTTAATTTAAAAATTTAACTTCCCTGCATGTCATTGTTTAATGACATGCAGTTTTTTTTCAAATAGACTTCTTGTAAATCTTTCATGTTTATTTATAGTTACATGTGATTTATGTGTTCTTGAACTGCAGACAACATTCAATAAGAAAAGCGCAAGTGCCTATGGTCACGAGCGTAGGGCAGTGCAGGAATGACAACTAGAAGTCCGATCTTTGACTTCGGTTGTCACTTCCGAAGTGCCCCGCAGCGAGTAGGCGCTGTAGCTGGACAAATTGCCCGAAGGTGCCAAAACTTATACGCTTATCATTTAAAAAAAGCACTCTTAAACAAATGTTTAAGATAATGCTTCTTTTTTTCCTAACTATAAACATGTTATCCGCCAATTATGGCACGGAACAGGTTTGTTGTCTCCCCTGGGGTATAGATAACATACAACAGCAAATAAACTCCAATACCTGTAGTTGCGGATATAAACCAAATAATAGAAGTAACAGGACCTAATTTACGGTGACGCTTTAAATTATTTTTGTATCCTGTTACTAATGTAATAATACCTAAAACTGCCGCAGTCGTTGCAAATATTATATGAATAATCAAAAATATTTGATAGTAGATTGCCACATTATCCGGTCCACCAAAAGGGGTACTGCCTATGAAAAAGGTCTTCGATAAGTATGTTATAAAAAAGATGGTAGCTAGAACAGCGGCCCAGAACATCGCTTTTTTATGGGATTCGATTTTTCTCTTTGAAATGAAATACCAACCCACAGCAACAAAAATAGCGCTTAAACCAATAAAGATAGTACTAATAAATGGTAGGAACGTTTCCACAAATCTCACTCACCCTTCCAACAAGCTTTTATTCCATTTTATAATTATATCTCAATCATTTCTAATAACAAAAAAAGATATGAATAATTTCTAACAATCAATTAAGGAAAACACATGCGCCAAAATCAGAGATATGTGCTTTTCAGCTGCTCTTCCCCTGTGCAAGTGCGATTCCTCGTTGCAAGCATATAAGCATATAACAGCGGTAGTATGATCCTAGCGAGTACGCATGGAGCTAGTCATAAATTTGAAACTAATACTTTTATATATTTCAAAAATATACCCTCGCATAATTGCGAGGGTATTTTAAAAATAGTGTTAAAATTTTACAATTCCCAAGAGGAGCATCAATGAAGCAACTGTTGGAATAGCTATCAGAACACCGGTCCAAATCATGGCATTCTGCCACCCGTTTCCACGTTCATTTAAATGCATAAATACATATAACTGTAATACTACTTGAATACAAGCAAGTAACAGTATAAACGGGATTGCAAATCCAGTAGGGATTGCATCACTGGCAATTGATATAAACGCTATTGTCGTAAGGAAGATCATAAAAGTAAAGGAAATGAGCTGAGTTCTTAATTCTTTAGCTAATTTTCTTTTCGTTTTCTTTGTAGGTTCCCCAGTTAATGGGGCTGTTGGATCTATACCATGCTGTGCCATATATTAACCTCCTATTCCCATGAGATATACGACTGAGAAGATAAATACCCAAACAACATCAATGAAATGCCAGTATAAAACAGCCACATAGAACTTCGGTGCATTAGTCAACGTCAATCCAGATTTTCGGTAGCGGATAATTAAGGTTGTTATCCATGCAATACCAAAAGCTACGTGGGCACCATGTGTTCCAACTAAAGTATAGAAAGCAGAACCAAAAGCACTTGTAGTAAAACCTAAGTCGTGTTCCACGTACTCAACAAACTCGTAAATCTCAAAGCCCAAGAAAGCAGCACCTAACAATACTGTCACTGTCATCCATGTTAATAGACCTTTATAATTCCCCTTTTTCATGGATATGATCGCAAAAACACTCGTTAAACTACTTGTTAATAGAATCATGGTCATGATAAACACTAATGGTAAATGGAACAAGTCACTAGGTCCTGGTCCACCGTTTAAACTTCCACGAAGACCTAAATAGGTTCCAAATAGACTGGCAAAAAGAATTGTTTCTCCACCAAGGAAAAGCCAAAATCCAAGGTATTTATTTTTGCCTTCCAATGTTGCTTTTTCCAGATTTGGAGGTAAGGTTTGAACATGCTGATCTGCCATTTTACTTACCCCCCTTATCATTTTTAATCTCTTCTACAGGTATATGATACCCATGATCTTCTTTTATAGATCTCACAAACATTGCTCCGAATGTAATCGCTAATCCAAGAATGGCAACCCAGATCACTCCATGCTCTCGGTATATGAAACCAAAACTGGAAATAAATAACCCAATGGATATGATGACTGGCAAAATAGATCCATTCGGCATATGAATATCTCCGAGCGGTTCTGCAGCTTTCATCTTTCCATCACCTTCATATTTTTCATGCCAATAGGCATCCACATCACGAACAAGTGGCGTTTGCGCAAAATTATATTCTGGTGTAGGAGAAGGAATCGTCCACTCTAATGTGCGTCCATCCCATGGATCTCCTGATGTTTCTCGATTCTTCATGGAAACAAAGATATTTACTACAAAGATAATGAAAGCAACACCCATCAAAAAAGCACCTATGGTACTAATGAAGTTCATATCATTTAATCCTTGACCATCAAGGTATGACGCAACTCGACGTGGCATACCCATGAGGCCTAGGAAATGCTGTACAAAGAAAGTTAAATGGAATCCAAATAAGAACATCCAGAAGAAAATTTTACCTAATTTTTCATCTAGCTTATACCCAAACATTCTTGGCCACCAGTAAAATGCACCACCAAAGATTCCTAGAACAACACCACCGATGATAACATAGTGGAAATGGGCTACTACAAAGTACGTATCATGGAACTGGTAGTTAGCAGCACTAGTGGCAAGCATAACTCCAGTGACCCCACCCATTACGAACGATGGAATAAATCCTAAAGCAAATAAATTTGCTGTTGTAAACTGTATTCTTCCCCCCATCATGGTAAAAAGCCAGTTAAAAATCTTAATACCTGTAGGAACAGCAATTGCCATTGTAGCAACAGCGAAAATCGAGTTTGCAATCGGCCCCATTCCAACTGTGAACATGTGGTGAGCCCAAACCATGAAACCTAAGAAACCAATCAAAAGAGTTGCAAATACCATTGCAGAGTATCCGAATAAACGTTTCTTAGAAAAAGTAGAGATAATCTCAGAGAAAATACCAAATGCCGGTAAAATTAAAATATATACTTCCGGATGTCCAAAAATCCAGAATAAATGTTGCCAAATAACCACATTACCGCCTGCATGGACGGCGAAATACGTTGCCCCAAAAATACGCTCTAACATAAGTAGTAAAAGTCCGATCGTTAAAGCTGGAAATGCAAACAGAATAAGTGTTGATGCAACAAATGTACTCCAAGTAAATAGAGGCATTCTCATCATACTCATACCAGGTGCGCGCATGTTAATAATTGTAACAAGGAAGTTAATACCACCGATTAACGTACCTGCACCACTAATTTGCAATCCTAAAACATAATAATCAATACCTGTACCTGAATATTCACTGGATAGAGGAACATATGCAGTCCAACCTGCATCTGGTGCTCCACCAAAAAACCAGCTTAAGTTAAGTAGAATTCCCCCAAAAAGGAATAACCAAAACCCTAATGAGTTAAGGAATGGAAACGCAACATCACGCGCTCCTATTTGTAATGGAACAATATAGTTCATTAAACCAAATAATATTGGCATCGCTGCCAGGAAAATCATCGTCGTACCGTGCATCGTTAATAATTCATTAAACGTTTGCGCCGGTAAGAAGGACGCCTCCGGAAACATTAGCTGAATACGCATTAAAATCGCTTCGAACCCTCCAAGGGCGAAGAAGAAAGCGCCTGCGACCAAATACATGATACCAATCTTTTTATGGTCGACAGTTGTCAGCCAGTCCCATACTGCGCTTTTTGACTGAGCCTTCGCATATGACACGTTGTTTTACCCCCTTATCAAAACCCTATTCTAATACTTTTAAGCTTTTTAAATAATCAATAAGTGCATCCATTTCATCGTCTGCTAAGTTAGGAAATGGCTGCATTAAGTTTCCTGGTTTCTTCTCAGTTGGATAGCGAATGAAATTTTCTAGGTTTTCATCGTTCTCATCCCAATCAAGGAATCCAGCTATAACTGAACGCTCACCAAAGTTAGTTAAGTTGGGACCAAGATCCCCACCTTCACCAGAAATAGCATGACAGCTAATACAGTTTTGCTCAAATACTTCTCTTCCTTCTGCGGACACAACGTTAACTTCCTCTTCTTCGTCAACGGTACGAGCCATACTCGAAGCCCAAGTATCAAATGTATCCGGGTCAACCGCGATCACTTTAAAGTCCATTAACCAGTGACCTTCCCCACATAGTTCTGTACATTTACCTTGGTATATCCCCTCTTGAGGCGCAATAAGCCACATGTCATTCGTAATCCCTGGTACATTATCCTGTTTACCGGCTAAAGCTGGTACCCAGAAAGAGTGAATAACATCACTTGCCTCTAACTCGATGATGATCTTTGTATTAGTTGGGATATACATATCTTGACCTGCGACAACATCATAGTCAGGATATTCAAATTCCCACCAAAATTGGTGCGCAGTAACTACGACCCTTACAAAATCATCTTCCTCTTCGTTAACATCAACATCCGCCAGTGTAAACGTCTGCATAACGTTTGGAATTGCTAAAAATAGAAGCAGAATGATCGGAATTACTGTCCAAACTACCTCTAACGCTTTATTCCCATGTACCTGTTTCGGTATATGGGTATCTCCCGGACGTTCACGGTACTTGATAATAACAAAAAGATAAATAGCAAATACGACAACAATTACAAAAATCATAATATACAGACTTAGCTTGATTAAATCAAATTGAATATCAGCAACTGGCCCTTGTGGGTCTAATGCGGAAAGATTTTGTTTTCCACAACCAGCCAGAAGCAAGATGAAACCTAATGGAAGTAGTCGCCATAAATACTTCATCTAGTCACAAACCCCTCTTTCTATCCTTAAATATTAAAACATGTGGACGATGACCATCAAAACAAACATAACTGTTAAATAATTTAATGAATAAATAAACATTTTCGATGCCCATTTGATATCATCTTTATATTTATAGCTGGCTAAGCCTAAACCCAACCAACCAATCCCCAACAATAAAGCAACAACCGTGTATACTGTCCCAAAATGAGCTAATGTCAATGAAACCGGAATTAACGCTGCTACGTACCAGACAATTTGACGTTTTGTAATAGCAAAACCGGCCACAACAGGTAACATTGGAATCCCCGCATTCCGATATTCCTCCACTCGTTTCATTGCAAGAGCCAGAAAATGGGGCGGTTGCCATATGAACATGATTAAAAACAGTGACCATGCAATCGGATGTAATCCTGGATCAATTGCCGCCCATCCAATTAAAGGTGGAACCGCACCTGCAAAACTACCGACAATCGTATTTAGTGTGGTTGTACGTTTTGTCCACATCGTATAAAGAACTACATAGACTATCAATCCTAAAAGACCGATAACTGCTGCCATAAACGTTGTCATTGCAAGCATAATTGTTCCAAGAATTGATGTGGTCAAACCATAGGTTAAAATTCGTCTTCCTGATAGCTCCCCACTTACAGAAGGACGCTCCTTTGTTCGTTCCATTAACGGATCAATATCCCTATCAATATAATTATTTAAGGCACAACCACCTGCAATGATTAATGCCGAACCCAATAAGGCTAAAAGTGAATTTAGAGGATCAGCAGTAAGAGTGGTCCCTGTATAATACGCAGCAAGAAAAAGTCCTGTAAACGTCGTAATAAGGTTAGACATGATAATGCCAGTTTTAGAGACAGCTAAATAGGTCTTCCATGTTACATTTTTATCCACTACAGTATCTGTTTCTTCTAATATCTCACTTTCTGTTAATGTACTAGTTCGATTCAATTGTTTCACCCCCCCAATAAATAAACGCATTACTTTACCCATAATCAAATCATGATTCCATTCATAAGTCTAATTATCTGCTTTTGATCAATACATTCCAATCGTCCAACTTTATCCATTAAGTTTAAAGCTGTTTTAAACCTAATAATTTAGTTTAAATAATATCAAATAATCAAATTTTGAAAATTATTCTTTAAAAATGAATCATTTGTGGTACGTTCACCATGCTATTGGCTTACCTACACATTATAAATGAAAAATCAGTGATTTTCATCACATTTTATCCATTTCATATAAGTTCCATCTTTTTAACATAACCACTATTCCTATATTAATAATCTTTTCGAGAAAAATAAAGGGATTTCCCCATTTTTATAGTAAATAATTTTGAGGATTTGAATTAACTTACTATTCAATAAATAGGATTAAATTGAGTTTTTCACTTAAATGAATTAAAATGAAATGCGAAAGAATATCAAAAACATCTTAATATCTTTAGAGGATATTTTTCTTTTGAGTTGTTATTCTCCTAAATTATTTTTATACTTTTATATATAGAAAGTCGGTGAAATAATTGAATAATATTTTTTTGAAAATATTCGGTGTTATTACTAGCATCGGAATGGTCGTTGTGCTGATTCAAGGAGTACTCGTAACGCAAACTGGTTCCGGGGATGCCTGTGGTGCAGAATGGCCACTATGTCTTGGACAAGTTTTCCCAGAATCCCCAACTATACAAACACTTATTGAGTATACCCACAGGGTTGTATCCGGGTTATTAGGGCTAATGGTTATTACAATGGCAATTTGGAGTTGGAGAAAATTAAGTCACATCCATGAAACTAGATTTTTCGCTATTATTGCTATTCTTTTTATCGTTTTCCAAGGGCTACTAGGTGCTGCAGCAGTCGTGTGGGGACAGTCAGATGCTGTCATGGCATTACATTTCGGATTCTCCCTTATCTCTTTAACAAGTGTCGTCTTACTGACTGCTCTGGCATTTGAAAATGATATGCCTGATGTTGTAGTGCAGCCAACCATATCAAAGGGAATGGGGTATTACATTTATTTCGTTCTTTTTTATGTGTATTTCGTAGTCTATACAGGGGCTTATGTAAAACATACGGAATCCAGTGCTGCTTGTACCGGTTGGCCTCTCTGTAATGGACAATTAATTCCCCCTTTGAGAGATGGAATTGCAGTGCAATTTGGACATAGAGTTGCGGCCGCCATATTATTCTTTGTAATCCTATTTATGTTCATCCAATTACAGCGACGTTATAAAGATCAAAAGCTCATTTACTACAGTGGATTAATCAGTTTCATTTTCGTTATTGTACAAGTAATCAGTGGTGCTATAGTGGTATTTACAGGTTTTTCCCTTGCATCCAGTATGTTCCATGCCATCTTTGTCAGTCTGTTATTTACATCAGTAAGTTACGCAACACTATTAGCATACAGGTCAAAACTAAAATCCAAATAAGAAAAGCGCAAGCGCCTTTGGTCACGAGCGTAGGGCAGTGGAGGAATGACAACTAGAAGTCCGCTCTTTGACTTCGGTTGTCACTTCCGAAGTGCCCCGTAGCGAGTAGGCGCTGGAGCTAGACAACTTGCCCGAAGGTGCCAATACTTATAAATTCTTATCTTTTAAATAAGAGTGCTGCTAAGCAAATGAACTTAGCAGCACTCTTTTTTGAAATTTTTCATTTTTCAATTATTCCCCGAGAAAAGAACGGAGCATCCATGTATGTTTTTCCACTGACTGACGGACTGCAATGAGCATATCAGCGGTTGCTTCATCTCCCACTTCATCCTCTAATAAACCAATATCATTATTTAGTTCTTCACTTAACGTTTCGAAATCTTGGGCGAGTGTCTTTACCATCTCATCAGCGGATCGTTCCCCCGCCGCTTCTTTAATGGTTGCGATCTCCAAATATTCCTTCATCGTTGCTACAGGTTCCCCATTGATTGTCAGTAAACGCTCTGCTAATTCGTCAATGTGTCCGGCTGCCTCATTGTAAAGTTCCTCAAACTTTTCATGAAGCTTAAAGAAGTTAACTCCCTTTACATACCAATGGTAATTATGGAGCTTTACGAACAATACATTCCAGTTTGCTACTTGTCTGTTTAGAATCTTTGCTGTTATTTCATGTGCCATGCTGATCAACTCCCAAATTTTTAGTACAATATTTAATTCCCCGAAAAACTACAAATTTAAACAACTTTTTCATTTTCTATTATAAAAAGAGAGGAAGAATTTCTCAACTCTCCTCCCAGAATGACACGAATTATTCAAATTCTACCAGTAAATCACCGGTTTGAATTGACTCTCCATTGGTAACATGTACCTGTTTGATTAGCCCATCTATCGAAGCTTGAACAGTTGTTTCCATCTTCATGGATTCTGTAATAATTAGATGGTCTCCTTTCTTCACTTTATCCCCTTTTTCCACTAACGTTTTTACAACGGTACCTGGCATTGTGGCTCCGATTTGTTTTAGATTTCCCTTATCTGCTTTCATTTTTTGTACCACTGTCGATTCTATATTTTCATCCCTTACTACCACTTCCCTAGGTTGGCCGTTCAATTCAAAATAAATCACTCTCGTTCCTTCCTTCTGTGGTTCACCAACTGACACAAGTTTTACAATTAAAGTTTTTCCCTGCTCGATTTCCACTTCTATTTCTTCACCTAAACGTAGTCCATAGAAAAAGGTCAATGTATCTAACACTGAAATATCACCATATTGCCCTAAGAATTCTTCGTTATCGAGATAAACTTTAGGATATAGGGAATAGGATAATACATCATGGGATGTAACTTGGCGTCCTAATTTATGGTAAAGGGTTTCCCGAATTCCCTCAAAATTAACAGGTTTAAGCATTTCCCCAGGGCGTTCGGTAATTGACTCTTTCCCCTTCAACACAATTTCCTGTAATTTCTCGGGAAATCCCTGATAAGGCTGCCCTAAATGTCCTTGAAAAAGCTCGATAACAGAATCTGGAAAATCCAGCTGGTCTCCCTTCTCATAAACAAGCTCTTCTGTTAGATCATTTTGAACCATAAATAACGCCATATCCCCCACTACTTTGGAGGACGGTGTAACTTTAATTATGTCCCCAAACATTTTATTTACCTTTCCATACATCGCTTTCACTTCATCCCAACGATCTCCTAGTCCTACTCCTTTAGCTTGTTGCTGGAGGTTACTGTACTGGCCACCAGGCATTTCATGGGAGTATATTTCAGAGTGGGGTGCAATCATACCACTTTCAAACGCTCCATAGTATTTTCTTGTATCTTCCCAGAAACCATTTAACGATTCAAGCTGATCAATATTTAGTTGAGGTTGTCTCGGATGTCCACTTAATGCATGATACAACGAGTTCATACTTGGTTGGCTTGTTAAACCGGACATGGCACTAATTGCTGTATCTACTATATCCACACCTGCATCAATTGCCCGGGCATAAGTAAATATCCCGTTACCGCTTGTATCGTGTGTATGTAAATGAATTGGAATGTTCACCGTATCTTTTAATGCCTGAATCAACTCAAACGCAGCTTGAGGTTTTAATAAACCAGCCATATCTTTAATTCCTAGAATATGAGCCCCTGCATCCTCCAAATCTTTCCCTAACTGTAAATAGTAATTTAAGTTATATTTTGACCTAAGAGGGTCCAGAATATCACCGGTATAACACATGCTAGCTTCTGCGATTTTTCCAGATTTCCGAACTGCCTCAATCGCAGGTACCATACCATTTATCCAATTTAAACTATCAAAAATACGGAAAACGTCAATTCCCGCTTGTGCTGATTTTAAAACAAACTCATCAATTACATTATCGGGATAATTTTTATACCCAACCGCGTTTGAGGCCCTTAAGAGCATCTGAAATAAGACATTAGGGGCCTTTTCCCTAAGATGAATTAATCGCTTCCATGGATCTTCATGGAGAAACCTCATCGCTACATCGAATGTTGCCCCTCCCCACATCTCGAGTGAGAAAAGATTCGGTAAAATTCTAGAAGTTGGTTCCGCAATTTGTTTTAAATCCGTTGTCCGGACCCTTGTGGCAAGTAGTGACTGATGGGCATCTCGAAAAGTCGTATCTGTTAGCAGCACTTCTTTTTGTTCTTTCACCCAATTTGCCAATCCTTCTGCCCCAAATTGATCAAGACGCTGTTTTGTTCCTTCAGGTAATGGGTCAAGATAGTTTAATTTAGGAAACCTTCTTTCTTCAAAAACAGGTTTTTTCCTAATCCCCACTCCAGGATGACCATTCACTGTTGTATGCCCTATATAGGAAAGCATTTTAGTTCCTCGGTCTTTTTGTTTTGGAAAAACTAAAAGTTCCGGAGTTTTATCAATAAATGATGTATTATATTCTCCTTTTAAGAATTTATCATGTTGAACAACATTTGTTAAAAATGCGATATTTGTCTTAATGCCGCGGATACGAAATTCTTTTAAATTACGTACCATCTTATGCGCTGCATTCTCAAATGAAAGTGCCCAAGTAGATACTTTAACTAATAAAGAATCATAGTGAGGAGATATGACTGCACCTTGAAACCCATTACCTGCGTCGAGACGAACACCAAACCCGCCTCCAGAACGGTAAACCATAATCTTGCCCGTATCAGGCATAAATTGATTTTGAGGGTCTTCTGTTGTAACCCTTGACTGTATGGCATAACCATGGGTATAAATCGCATCTTGTTTTGGGATGCCCACTTCGGCACTATGTAAATCCTTACCGTCAGCAATAAAAATTTGTGATTGGACGATATCAATTCCGGTAATCATCTCTGTAATCGTATGTTCCACTTGAACCCTAGGATTTACTTCTATAAAAAAGAATTCTTCCTTATCAGTAACTAGAAATTCAACTGTCCCTGCATTTACATAGTTAATCTTCTCCATAAGTTGAAGAGCAGCATGACAAATTTTCTCCCTTGCCACTTCCGATAGTGAAACACTTGGAGCAACTTCAACCACTTTTTGATGCCTTCGCTGTACAGAACAGTCCCTTTCATATAGATGGACTAAATTACCATGATGATCCCCCAATATTTGTACTTCAATATGCTTTGGATTTTCCACAAACCGTTCTACATAAACTTGATCGTTCCCAAAAGCAGCTTTTGCTTCTGATTTGGCCCTGTCGAATGATTCTCTTAAATCATCCATGGAACGAACAATTCTCATTCCCCTGCCGCCGCCACCAAGTGCTGCCTTAATGATTAAAGGAAAACCATGGTTTTTTGCAAATTCGTGAACTTCATCCAAAGAAGTTACAGGACCATCGGAACCTGGAATGACCGGAATTCCAGCTCCAATAGCTGTTTTTCTTGCTTCTACTTTATCCCCAAACATACGTAGGTGTTCTGTTTCAGGTCCTATAAAAATAATTCCTTCTTCTTGACACCGTTTTGCAAATTGAATATTTTCTGACAGAAAGCCATATCCAGGATGAATGGCATCAACACCATTCCTTTTTGCAATCTGGATAATTCCCTCAATATCAAGATACGCGTCGATGGGCTTTTTACCTTCTCCCACAAGATATGCTTCATCCGCTTTGTAGCGGTGATATGCACCTGTATCTTCTTTTGAGTAAATAGCTACCGTCCGTATTTTTAACTCTGTGCACGCTCGAAAGATCCTAATGGCAATTTCACCACGGTTTGCAACTAAAACCTTCTTGATTTTCTCCATTTGAATCAACCTGACCCACTCCTTCATTTCTATTTATCTCAGCGTTGTTCACTTTTGAGCAATAGATATTCCAATAAATACAATTCTATATTAATGAGATAACTTCCTTCCAATTCTGCCCTCAATATCAAAATATAATAAAAAACCAATTGGAATTTATCCAAATTGGTTTATAAAGGTGACAATGTTATTTTTTTCCCATGCTCGCTTCATGTAAAGCTGATAATTGTCTCTCTAATTTCCCGAGCAATTCTTTTCCTTCTTCATCTGTAATAAGGTGTAAACGTTTAGCAAAATCAATCTCACGTGATAAACCGAACATTTGTGTATCTAAAACTTCCTCGTAAAGAGGGCATTGTGGCATAGTTAAATTCGCCATTTGCACTTCAATGAGTTTTAGGATTTTTTGAGCATCTTCTTTTAGAAGGGCATAAGCTTTTTCACTCTGTCCGGATAGGGTTTCTACTGACAACGGAATCCCTCCTCCTCTATGGATAGAAACTTTTCTCTTAACTTTTATATTATCTTCTATATTATAAAAATGCAATAGATGGTGTTTATTACATAACCTGATTTTAAAAAATACTCAGATCATATCTTTGTGATAATGCCTCTAAGAGTTTCATCCCGGCAATACTGTTTCCTTTATCATCAAGCGAAGGGCCATAGATTCCTATCCCCACTCCGTGAGGTACGGAGGCCATAATCCCTCCAGAAACTCCGCTTTTTGCTGGGATGCCAACTCGTATCGCAAATTCTCCAGATGCGTTATACATTCCACAGGTCACCATAAATGTCTTTAAGATTCTTGCAATATGTAATGGAATTACGGGTCTGTCAGAATCCGTATGTTTCCCTTCATTAGCAATTATATAACCGATCTTCGACAGATCTTTGCAGTTTATTTCAATAGCACATTGTTTTGTATACAATTCAAGTAATTCCTCCACATTATCCTTTAAAACTCCGTGCTGTTTCATAAAATAACATAACGATCGATTTAAATAAGCAGTATCATATTCTGATTTTGCCACTTCTTCATTATAAGTAATGGATGGATTACCTGTTAACTCATGGACAAAACCGAGTAAACGTCCTAATCTTTCCTCTATCGATTCCCCTTTTATCATGGATGTAACTGCCAAAGCCCCCGCATTTATCATTGGATTTAATGGCTTAGAAGGGGAATGGGTTTCTAATTTAATGATTGAATTGAATGGATCACCTGTAGGTTCTTTTCCAACACGTGAAAAAACTTCTTCTTCCCCGAAATCCATTAGTGCTAGTGCTAAAGATAAGACTTTTGATATACTTTGCAGTGTAAACATTTCTTCAATATTTCCTGCTGTGGAGCATGTTCCGTCGCTTTGATAAATTGCCACGGATAAGGTATCGGGATCCGCCCCACTTAAGGCTGGAATATAATCCGCCACCTTCCCTTCAGGTGTATACTTTTTTGCCTCTATTACCATATTATTCAGTACCTCTGGATATGCACATATCTTCATGAAAAGAAGCCTCCTCTATAGTATAAGTTATCTCGTCCGTGACAAACATATAAATCCATTTTATACTAGAAAACGAAAGGAGAGTTGTCCGTTGTCTATTACAATAACCGGTAACGTTAAACACACCATTACAATTGACCCAGGGGTTTGGATTTTTGATGAACGTAAAGTGGATTTAGATACATATTTTTCCCAAAAAACACAAAACTACCAAGATTCAGAAGGAGAAAAACTTGCAAAGGCATTCGATCTCCATCGGAAAGAAGGGGCAAATGTCCTCTCATCAAACGGGAACAATATTACCGTAAGTAAAAAGGATTTAACTGAAAAGTCTTTTGGTATTCCTTTATTTCCATTCTTAGAAAATGCATCACCAAATGAAGATGTGGAATACATTATTTTTAAACGGAGTAGCGGGGACGATTTTACCTGTCCTGTCCATTTAGCAAGGGAAGGAATTATTGGCTTTTCCAAAAAAGGAAAGCCGTTGAAAGAAGATGGTCCTCTCCATTTTTACTATAATGACGGATCCAATCAATCAGACCCCATAACTGATATCATTAATATTGTAGTTTCTTAAAATAATATCACAAAAAGGTTGTCTCAGTGAAAGAGACAACCTTTTTAGTAGGTATACTATAATAAATCAGCAGCCATCTGAGCTAAGCTAGATCTTTCCCCTTTTTCAAACTTCATATGCCCAGTTTCTGATAAATGTTTTAATCTTTCCGTTACATAAGTTAAACCATTTGTATATTCATCCAAATAAGGATGATCGATTTGTTTTGGGTCACCCATTAGGACAATCTTACTTCCTTCCCCTACCCTCGTAAGTATTGTTTTGACTTCATGCTTTGTTAAATTTTGTGCCTCATCAATAATAATAAATTGATCTGGTATACTTCTGCCTCGAATATAGGTTAAGGCCTCCACCTCAATAGAACCCATTCCAGCTAAAATTTGTTCCAGTTCACCTGGTTTTTTGGCATTAAATAAAAATTCCAGATTATCATAAATTGGCTGCATCCACGGTCGCAACTTTTCATCTTTTTCTCCAGGTAAGAAACCAATATCTTTCCCAACTGGTACAACAGGCCTTGCCACTAGAAGTTTCTTATACTTTTGTAATTCTTCTGTTTGATATAAGCCTGCCGCAAGGGACAGTAATGTTTTCCCTGTACCTGCTTTTCCTGCAAGTGTGACCAATGGAATATCATCTCGGTTTAATAACTCTATCGCCATCTTCTGCTGAACATTTCTTGGCCGAATTCCCCATATTGTATCCTCCTTATAAACAAGAAGTTGAACATATTTGGAGTCCGTACTAACCATTGCAAGGGCGGAACGGGAAAGGTTCGTCTCATCTCTTGCTATAAAAAATTGATTTGGATATACGTTCGAAAAACCAAAATGACTTAAACTTAACTTACGCTTTTCATATAGTTGATCCAAGATTTTTGGAGATAACGTAATTTCTGAATACCCCGCATACATTCGGTCATATTGTACAACGCGGTCACTCAGAAAGTCTTCCACATGAATGCCAAGAGCATCTGCCTTTACCCTTAGTAGTGCGTCCTTGCTGACTAAGGTCACTTTAACTCCAGAATCTCTCTCTTCCTCTTCGATGCTCATATTTAGAGCAACTGCTAATATTCGATTATCATTTGAACTTTCGAAAAAATAATTCTTCATTTTACCAAAGGATCGATGGTTTAATTCTACACGGAAACTCCCCCCATTAGACAATGGCACCCCAAGGTGTAATTTTCCTTTTTCACGAAGATCATCGATCATTCTTGCTACATATCGAGCATTTCTTCCTATTTCATCCATGTTCCTTTTTTTTGAATCCACTTCTTCTAGCACTACTGCTGGAATAATAACTTCATGATCCTCAAAGGCATATATGGCCAACGGATCTTGTAGCAGGACGTTCGTATCTAAAATGTATCGACGTGTATTCAACCTCTCGCCTCCTACAGCCTAAAAATGATTTGATGCTCTTTCTACAATGTATGTACTCTCGTATAAAGATAGACGAGAAAAACAACAATAGGTGTAACAAACTAAAAAGTGAGGGATAAGGATGAATTTAAAAACATTATGGATTTTGACTGTCATCCTGTTTGTTACAGCCTGTCAGGGACCAGATAACACACAAGACCAAAACATAGTAGAAGGACAAATGTATGGGCAAGGGCAATCGACTCATACGCCTGAAGAGGTTTCCCCTAATGAAATTGCAAACCACTTAGCAAATCTGAGTACGCGCGTACCAGATGTGGACCATGCAACAGCCGTCGTAATTGGACCATATGCAGTGGTTGGAATTAATGTAAATGGCCAAATAGATCAATCAGATGTTGGTTCGATTAAATATCAAGTAGCAGAGAGATTATCAAATGACCCGTACGGTGCTTCAGCAGCAGTGACAGCAGATCCGGACATTGTAGAAAGACTGGATGAAATGCGTGATGAGATGGCAGATGGAAGACCTCTCAACGGGATGGCAACAGAACTCGCTGCTATAATCGGAAGAATTATGCCTATAGTTCCTGGATACGAGCACAGACAGCAAGAGGACCCAACAGATACAAACAATGACAGGATGGCTTCAGAAGAAGAAGAGCAACTGGGTGACATACAAGAGGAACAAAGTAAAGGAAGAATGAATGGACAAAATAATCATAATAAAAACAGAATGGAGGGGGATTTAGAGGAACCCCGTCCTGAACGAGATCAATAATAAATTAATGGGGGACGTCCCAAATGTATACTAGACAAATTTGGGTCCCCCCTTTTGCAAATTAATTAAATAAAGGCGCTTGAGCTAGACAATGCCCGAGTGTCCAAAAACTTATACTTTCCTTTTAAAAAAGGTTGCCCTTTATGATCCGTATACAGACCTTCAGGCCAACCTAGTTTCTGTTTCATTATGCTTTTTTCATTGCCGACATTACTTGATTATCTAATTTTTGAGCAGCATCTTTGTCATATGTTTTTTCGTACTTAGGTTCCTGTGTAATTCTTGCACCATAAAACATAACATCCCTTACTTCAGCAACTTTGATTTCCAAAAGAGCTAATTTTAATGGAACATCCTCCATTTTTTCACTCAAAATATTCGTCTCACCTGTAATAGAATATGTAGAACCGGCACCAATTAATGTCAGTGTAACTAAAGGCTGTTTTCTGATGTTCTCTACAATTCTGGATCGGTTATCAACGGAGAATCGGATCGTAGTTTCATCCTGAGCATATACCCAGGAGATAGCGTTAACATTTGGACTCCCGTTTTCATGGTCAACTGTCGCAATGGTAACATAGTGTTCTTTTCTTAATAGGGGCAACAATTCCTCTGTTAGTTTTGTCTCCACCTGATTTGCCATTTATTACAACCTCCTTTAATACTTATCAATATTACTATACCTATATTTCCCTTTAGATAAAACTATTCTCCCTTAAAAAAATGATTTTTTTGATTTGGGAAATAGGCAAGAGCTCTCGTGTCTTAAGTCATTGGTTGTTTTACAAAGACCCCATTAGCATGCTCAATGAAGCCCGATATTAACGATACTATGTTAAAATGTTTGAGAATCAGGGATATTTGATAGAATTTTTCAAGTTTTTCACTAACATGCTATAATATAACCATAAATAATTTCATTGAGGTGGGCTATGAGAGTTAAATGCGTAATATGTGACGTGATTGAAAATATAAATGATTTTTCACCATTGGCTAAAAAACTTCGCAATCGTCCTATTCATACATACATGTGTGGGACATGCAATCAAAGAATTGAAGACAATACAAACAAAAGGAAAGACACTGGAAATTTCAAACTGTATACTAGTACTGAAAAGGAAGATGAGTGGATTCACTAAGATGAGGGGTAAAAGGTTTCAAAACTAATAAGTTCAGAGGCTGGGACAAAAGTGTTTTAATCAATGGAAAGTTCGAACAAAATCATAGTTGATGCAATGAATAACTATGGAAATATATTGCTATGGCTGTGTATTGTTCGTATTTTCAAATAAACACTTTCGTTTCCCGGCCTCTTTTATTGTATTAATCATTCATTGACTCGGTTTTGCTTCGGATTCTGCCTCATCTTTTTTATGCCGTCTCAATTGAAGTTTGTACACCCAAAGGACGATTGCTGCCACAACGAGGGATTCTACAATTGGTAAAGTTAATGCCAGTAAAGTAATGAACAAATTCCCAATAAACATAACTGTATATACAACTACTAGTTTTAAGATGGGTAACTTTCTAGCAAAACCTAAATTGAATACCACTATGGTCAGAACATTTACGATTAAGTAAATGATTGGAAAAGCAGTAAAAAAATTCTCGGGATTTCCGGCACCAAGCATTTCTGCAATGGGACTCATTCTTGGGTTGGGTGTACTTGTGGCCGCTAATAGAAATATCATATAAGTCACTCCTGTATTTCAATCATATTATTTTTGTTTTTTGTTTTTTGTTTTCTATCCTAATAGGAACTTTATTATTATATCATAGATGTTTATTCAGGGAGGCACATAACTTTCTCCTTTTCGTAAACCCCTTTTTCCTGTAAACTATTACTGAGGTGGTTTATAATATGGGTTCATTTAATTGGAGCTTTTTCTTATTAGCAGTATTAGGAACGTCCGGTTTAATAGGAATCGGAATTGGAATTGCAGAAGGAAGTCCATTGATTATTATAGGAGCAATTGTTTTAACAATAGTTTCTGTGGGAACAGGGTTCACATTGAAGAAGAAAAAGAGAGAGCAAGGAGAGGGTGTTTAAAGGGGCTTTAACCTTTAAATACCCTTTTTGTTTCCACTGGGCTTGTACTAATTTATTCTACCCCGGCTCTATCCGAAAACCCTCTCTCCCACGATATCACTACTTCAGAATTATGATTTATGGTGAACGTGCCTTATAATTTCTTCATGTATAAATGGATTTGCAGCTATGAACGTATCTTTTTCTAAATAAGAAAGTTCATTTCCTTCATAATTTGTTGCAATTCCTCCAACTTCACTTAATAATACAACACCACCGGCAATATCCCATGGAGATAATGCAAAGCTTATGTAGGCATCTAACCGGCCCGAAGCCACATATGCAATCTCTAATGCAGCAGACCCATATGACCTAATACCCCTTGATTCATTCACAAAATATTCCAGTCTGCGATCTTTAAGAATCCAGCCTGCATTCATACTAATAATGGCCTCATTTAAATGTACTTCCCCAAGTCTTGCAAGTTTTGTTCCATTGACCACTGCACCTTGTCCTTTTAATGCAGAAAACATTTCATCATTCATCACATCATAAACGATTCCGATCATTCCTACACCATTTAAATACACTCCTAAAGATACGGCAAAGAATGTTTCCTGATGGACAAAATTAACGGTCCCATCTATTGGATCTAATATCCATATGACACCTTTTAGATCATTCACTAATTCGGCAGAACCTTCTTCTCCCATTAAACGGTGATCAGGAAAACACTCTTTTAACTTTTTCTTGAAGAGTTCCTCCACATCCCGATCCACATCGGTTACTAAATCATTTTGATTTGCTTTTGATGAAACTCCATATGTATTCTTCATTTTTTCACGTATGTAAGTACCAGCCTCTTTAGTCCACTCTAACGCGATACTATATAATTCTTCCCAACTTTGTTGGCTCATTTCCATTGCCTCCTTCGGACTTTTACATTACATATTATTCTACCATTTAAAAAGATACATCCCCAAAAAAAGTGAACCTGTAGAATACAAGGTCCACATACAAAGTTTATACTTCTAAGCGTATCCACTCGCTTCTCAATCGCTCCAAATTCCGTTTACATTTCCTTGCCTGTTCCCGATCGTTGGTTTGAAGCGCATCGAATAGTGTTAGGAGTTCATAGTCAATCTCCATTTTCAGAACGGAAAGTCTCCTTTCTCCGTCTTTTCTGTTTAAGGTTTGAATGACCTTCTCCATCGTTCCACCCCTTTTCATAAGCATAAAAAATATAGATGCAGACCGACCAACGATAACCTGTTTCACCAACTGTCCAATCCTTGGTAATTAACGTTTTACAAATTCCTTACTATAACGTATGTGTTTACTTATAATTTTGGTACACTATTTCTCTGATATTCTCCTTTTCCACTATGTAAAATTAATAAACCTCCTAAGTACAATTTGTCTAATCCACTGTAAACCGAAACAGACTATTCAACGAGGGCACTGAAAAGTTGCTTTTCCACTTTTACAGTCCCTCGAAGCAATGAGCATAGCCGTCGCAATCTTTAAAAGCCTGATAGGAGCGGTTTTCTCCTATCAGGCGAGCGACGAGCGAAGCCATTGCCATACATATAAAAGGAACTGAAAAAGTTGTAAGATACTTTTTTAGTACCCTCTATTCAACAGAAGTGTTTATACGAGCATCTATTTTTTCTTGTGTTTGTATTTATGGTAAACTGTCAACATAAAAGGAGTGAGATTGATGAGTTTTTCCGGTTTTCATGAAGAAGATTTTAATGTGTTTTCCATCGACGGTTTAGAAAAACGAATGCAAGGGATTCAAGAAAAAATCCAACCTAAATTCAAAGAAATTGGGGATGCATTGGCACAGGATCTTTCCATGTCCATAGGAAATGAAATGTATTTACATATTGCAAAACATGCCAGAAGGAGTGTTAACCCACCAAAAGACACTTGGTTGGCAATAGTAGATAATAAACGGGGATACAAAAAACACCCACACTTTCAAGTGGGGTTATTTGATGATCATGTATTTGTTTGGTTAGCCTTTATTTATGAACTACCAAATAAGGATACTATTGCTCAAAAATTTATTAATAACTTAGATATGATAAAGAAGATGATACCTGGAGATTTTGTTATTTCACAAGATCATATGAAAAAACACGCTGATCCTTTAGACTCTATGGATAAGGAAGATTTCCGTAAAATTTTGGAACGTTTCCGAGATGTGAAAAAAGCAGAATTTTTAGTTGGAAAACACTTCCCAAAAAAATCCGAATTGTTATCTGATGGACAAGCCTTTTTACAAGAAGTGAACCGAATCTATGAAGAACTACTTCCCCTTTATAAGATGATAAAAGAATAAACTACAATGAGAATGAGCGATGGAGCTAGACAATTAGAAAAGCGAAAACGCCACGTCCTATGGCATGCCCGATATTAGGACGTCCTGTCCGTTCATCGGGCAAAACGCCACGTCCTGTGGCATGCCCGATATTAGGACGTCCTGTCCGTTGAGGTAACTCGGAGCATATTTGTGAAGATTTCCTTGATGAATAGCTTTTGACTTCCTGTGAAATAGACCCAGTAAGGTAATTTTGATTGCCTTTGGGTCTATTATCACATTTTAATAATTTTTACTTCATCGCTTTCCCTTGCCTTTTTAATCACATGATACGGTGACTGGTCTGTTTGACTTTGATATTCTTTAAAACTTTGTTTCTCCTCTCCTTTAGAAGGTACTATCTCTTTGAAACGTCGGTATAATGCGAGTAAAAAATCCCTCTCCACACCCTTTTTATAAGCTTGTTGAATGGCTTCATAAAAGTTTACAACATCCACTACTTCTTCCTTTGTCCATTCCAAAGAAATAGGTATTGTTACATTTTCATTCAATCTTTTCATCCTTTCATGAGTTCTAATTTGCCAAAAAAGTAAAATTTACTTTGCAAGTCCATCCCATTTTGGTATACTCTCTTTGTTTTATTAAAAGGATATCAATTAAGATAAGATATAATACACGAAGAGGTGATACTTTTGTCCAAGTCTAAACAACATTTAACTCCATTATTTGATGGATTACTAAACCATGTCAACTCAAAACCTGTTCAATTTCATATACCTGGACATAAAGCTGGAAAAGGAATGGACCTTGAATTCAGGAATTTCATTGGAGAAAATGCCTTATCTCTTGATTTGATAAACATTGCCCCCCTTGATGATCTCCACCATCCTGGAGGCATGATTCAAGACGCCCAGAACCTTGCTGCAGATGCCTTTGGAGCAGAACATACATATTTTTCCGTTCAAGGGACAAGCGGAGCTATTATGACAATGATCATGAGTGTATGCGGCCCTGGCGAAAAGATAATTGTACCAAGGAATGTGCATAAGTCGATTATGTCTGCAATCGTTTTTTCAGGGGCAACACCTATTTTTATACACCCTGAAATTGATGAGAAGCTTGGTATATCTCATGGAATTACAACGGAGTCAGTGGAGAAGGCATTGCGAACCCACCCTGATGCGAAAGGGTTACTTGTTATTAATCCAACGTATTTTGGTATATCAGCTAATTTAAAAGCAATCGTAGACATTGCCCATTCCTATCATATACCAGTACTGGTTGACGAAGCCCATGGAGTTCACATACATTTTCATGAAGACCTTCCCTTGTCTGCAATGCAGGCTGGTGCTGACATGGCAGCTACAAGCGTTCATAAGTTAGGCGGATCATTAACACAAAGTTCGGTCTTAAATATACAAGGATCCCTTGTTTCTCCGAACCGCATTCAAAGTATTATTAGTATGTTGACAACTACTTCCACCTCTTACCTCTTACTCGCTTCCTTAGATACTGCGAGAAGACAATTAGTGATGAAGGGGAGAGAATTGCTTCAGGAAGTTATTTCTATAGCTAAATTCACGAGGGAAGAACTAAATCAAATTCCAGGAATATATTGTCCAGGAAAAGAACTTGTTAATGATCAGGCTATTTTCGATATGGATCCCACAAAATTAACAATCTCCATAAAAGACCTGGGGATTACTGGACATGATGTAGAGGTATGGTTGAGGGAAAAATTCCGTATTGAAGTGGAACTTTCTGATCTCTATAACATTCTTTGTATCATAACTATTGGTGATACGATGGAGAAAGCGGAGATTTTAATTGAAGCTTTAAAGGAACTGTCAAAAGAACAATTAGAAAAATTGGAAAATCATCGAACAAAAGAAGTCAATGTATATGTTCCAAACATTCCAAATCTTTCCTTATCCCCTAGAGATGCTTTTTATTCGGAAACCGAAGTGGTAAGGTTAAATCAATCGGCAGGAAGAATTAGTGCCGAATTTGTTATGGTTTATCCTCCCGGGATTCCAATTCTTATCCCAGGTGAGATCATTGATTTAGAAAATTTAGATTACATCGCAAAAAACATAGAAGTGGGACTTCCTGTTCAAGGGCCAGAGGATGCAAGTTTAGAGTATATTCGAGTAATTAAAGCGCATAAAGCGATATTATAACCCAGAAAAGTGCAAGCGCCTATGCTCACGAGCGTAGGGCGGTGGAGGAATGACAACTAGAAGTCCGATCTTAGACTTCGGTTGTCACTTCCGAAGGGCCAAAACTTATATATTCTTACCTTTCAAGAACAGAGGATGTCATATGGACACCCTCTTTTCTCTGTCCTACTACCAATAATTTCTATAACCCTAATATGTTAACTCGTTAACTCCTTATCATCGCAATAGTTACAACATTTCCCATAAAGTGTTACAACCTTCTCTGAATCATAGTGTTCAATAACTTCTTCACACATTTGGCAAACAATACTTCCCAAAATGATTCACCCCTTAACCCATATTGTAAACGCTTTAAAGCTCTCAATTGTCATTTTAGTATGACATAATTGCGTTGTCAATATATATTGTATAACTCTTTTATTCGTACAAGCCTAAAATGAGCTATACCAATAAAAAAACACCCCTTATGAAAGAAAGCACTGAAAAAGTGGTGCCTTTCCACTTTTACATTCCCTCGGAGCAATGAGCGACGAGCGAAGCCATTGCCATATAAAAAAAAGAACTGAAAAAGTTGTAAGAACTTTTTCAGTGGCCTCCTTATGAAAGGGTGTTACTCATTATACTGGACTTCCGTTGACGTTAATGGCAAGGTTACTTTAAAAAATTCAGAGATGGCAGTAGCTTCCGTAGAATCTTGGATCTTTAGTAGACGTTGGATGTGTTCCACATCCTCAGCATCTTCAGCACACATGAGAAAGGAGCGTCCTGTTTGCATACATGTAATGAGTGGCTTGCCAAAAAAGAGGTTAGTATACATAATCCCAAAATCATACCTGGTGTTTTCAGTCGTCATCCCAATAAACCTAACGTTCACACGTTCCATATCATCATACAGCCTCTCGTACATTTCCATCTGGAACTCCCCTTTCTTTTATAAATATAGATTGTTCTGAATATTCAAATTATAAAACAAAATAGATAAATATGCAAATTTAAGTGTTTTCTATTATATTCATTTCGAGTTAACCTTCTTCAAATGCAGTTTGTTTTGCTTCAATAAACCGTATTAGTTCATTAATAAATTCTATATCCTGACCTGAAAAATGATAAGTGGTATTATAAGCACGAAAAGCTAATACATACTTCAAGAAATTATCTGAAAAAATCGGGGCCAAAATAACTTTATGATCCCCTTTTTTTAATAAAACAATGGATTTTAAATGACACAGAGATATAAAGCCAATACCTAAAGATTCTTTTTCTGTTCCTTTTGGCCGACCTAATTGAAAAATAAGTTTCATATCTAGCTTATTTTCATATGTAGTATATAAAGATAATAAACAACGTTTTTTAGACAGAGTATAAACAGCATGAAGAATTTTCTTTAAAAAGTCTTCTTGATCCTTTGCAAAATCATATGCAAGGCCTACTTCTAATCTTAATTCATCCAGCAATTCTGATTTTTTCATTTTACCTCCCCACCTCCACTTGTTGTATCAAATAGATGGTTATGTAAGCATAGCATATCATGTTTATATATATTGTCATGTTTTGTCGGGTATGCCAATGATTTTTTACTAATTGAAAAAAAGAAAACACAAATTGTGTTTTCTTTTTGAAATGAATCATTATTTGTAGAAGATGGCATTTTATTTTATTTTATTAGGGCTGGATCCACAATTTCAAAGCCTTTGTCACGCAATCCTACTACAATACCATGTAGAGCATCTTTCGTAAATTCCCTATCATGCATCAATAGATTAGCTCCATTTGTTAAGGATACTCCTGCCCCGTCTTTTCCTGGATCAAGCATAATTTCTGTCAAAGCTTCTGCTTCCATATACGGTTGCTCCCAATCAAAACCATAGGACCAGTTCATCCACTTCATTCCCTCTTCTGCTACTATTTCACGAGAGGTATCTGTATTACGTCCGTAAGGGGCCCGGAAAAATCGAGGTCTCTCTCCAATAATTTCTTCAATTAGATCATTTAATTCTACAATTTCCTTGCGTTGTTCTTCAGGTGTTAAGGCAGCCAATCCAGGATAAGGACCGGCATGATTCATCGTATGGTTTCCAATCTCAAAGCCCATTTCATAAATTTCTTTTAAGATGGCCCTGTTTTCAGCGTGTTCAACCTCATCCACTAAATATCTGCCATTTATAAAGAAGATTGCACCTGCGTCTAATTCACTTAAGATTTTGGCCATCTCCAACGCATTATTATGATTTGCATCGTTAAAGGAATCATCAATTGTAAGTAATACTACTTGATCATTTGTTCCTTCGTCAATTGGTCTTACCGTAGAACCATCCATTTCATAGATTGGTTCACTGATCTCAGGTACAACTTCCTCTTCTTCCAATCCTTCTTCCTCTTCGTTTCCTTCCAAATCTTCTTCGGTGGTTTCTGATGGAGTTTCTTCTATCTCATCTTCTTTATCATCTATAACTGCGTCTTCTGGTTCAGTTAACGCGTTCTCTTCTCCATTTTCCTCATTATTATTACAGGCCACAATCAACAATAAAAAGGAACTAATCAAAAGAAACAAAACTACCTTTTTCATCCATCATTCATCCTCTCATATTCAACAGTTGCTGATAGAATTCTACCACAGGTCAGGCTCCTATAAAAGATTCTTTTTAACTAAAGTTTATTCTCGTATAAACAAAATAAGAGGTACACATAATGAAACTGACATATCTACGGCTTTAGAAAGCAGATAATATTACATATGTAAATGTTACATTAATTGGATGATTTAGCTATAACCGTTAAAAAGTAAGTAAGATTGATAAAACAGGTAATACTATTTGACATGTTATATTAAAAGGTGGGTAAAAATATGAGGAAATTAAGTCCAGTATTTATGATTTCGGTAAGTATTGCAGTTGCATTTATACTATGGGGCGTCATTGCACCGAGTCATTTAAATCGAATAACTTCAGATATTCAAGGATTTCTTACAAACAATTTCGGCTGGTTCTATTTACTAGCCGCAACCGGGTTTTTAGTATTTTCTTTCATTCTAGTTGTAAGTCCTGTGGGAAGGATAAAACTCGGTAAGCAAGAGGAAGAACCGGAATATAACTATTTAACATGGTTTTCCTTTCTTTTCACAGCTGGAATGGGGATTGGTCTTGTTTTCTGGGGAGTTTCAGAACCAATGTACCATTTTCATTACCCTCCCACTTCTGAAGGTGTAGAGCCTGCTTCACAGAGAGCTGCTGCCCTTGCCATTAGATATTCTTTCTTCCATTGGGGGCTGCATCCGTGGGCCATTTATTCTGTTGTAGCTCTGGCATTAGCCTATTTTAAGTTTAGAAAAGGATCACCTGGAGTATTAAGTGCCGCTTTTGAACCGTTAATAGGGGATAGAATCAATGGTTGGATCGGATCAACCATCAATGTTATTGTTGTCTTCGCTACGATTTTCGGGGTAGCTACTTCCTTAGGATTTGGGACAGCCCAAATCAGTGGCGGATTATCTAACCTATTCCTCATGAACAACACTACTGGTTTACAGATGATGATCATTCTTGTCATCACCGTTTTATATATGGCGTCTTCTTTAACTGGACTAGACCGTGGTATTAAAATTCTCAGTAAAACAAATATCATTTTAGCAGTAATCCTTATGATGTTTTTGTTATTCTCTGGCCCGACTAACTTTATTATGAACTCTTTTACACAAACATTAGGTGGATATGTACAAAACTTAATCCGGATGAGTTTCCAGCTCGACACGTTTATACCAGAATCCACTTGGGTTGAGGATTGGACAATCTTTTATTGGGCTTGGTGGATCGCCTGGGCACCATTTGTAGGTTCTTTTATCGCAAGAGTTTCTAAAGGGAGAACAATACGGGAATTTGTATTGGGAGTGATCGCTGTACCGACCCTTTTCGGTGCATTATGGTTTGCGGTGTTTGGAGGTACTGCCATCAATTTAGAACTGTTACAGGGGGTAGACATCATCGGTGTCATCGAGGATCCTGCACAGGGGATGGAAGTAGCTTTGTTTGTGGTCTTACAGGAGTTCCCATTTGGAATCATCATGTCAGGTGTTGCTATTATATTAATTGCGTCCTTTTTTATCACCTCGGCAGATTCCGCTACTTTTGTACTAGGAATGCAAACAACAAACGGAAGTTTAAATCCTCCCAATTCCGTCAAGTTTATCTGGGGTATTATCCAATCATCCACTGCTGCGGTATTATTATGGTCAGGTGGGTTAGAAGCATTACAAACGGCCTCTATCATTGCTGCCTTCCCCTTTGCTATTATCATGATCTTTATGATCTACAGTCTAGTAAAGGCATTACAAGCGGAGAGAATACCACCGAGACGAATGAAGCAGTATGATGAATAGATAGGACTAAAGGAGTTGTCTTATTTAAAGACAATTCCTTTTTTAAAGATAAGATTTATAAGTTGCGGCACCTTCGGAAGTGACAACTGAAGTCAAAGAGCGGACTTCTGTTGTCATTCCTCCACTGCCCTACGCTCGTGATCATAGGCGCTTGCGCTTTTCTTTGTCTAGCTCCAGCGCCTACTCGCATGGGAACTGAAAAAGTGGTGCTTTTCCACTTTTACAGTCCCTAAGCA
>NZ_JAHQCS010000065.1 GCF_019042215.1 Evansella tamaricis
AGGGCAGTGCAGGAATGACAACAGAAGTCCGCTCTTTGACTTCGGTTGTCGCTTCCGAAGTGCCCCGCAGCGAGTAGGCGATGGAACTAGACAATGCCCGAAGGTGCAAAAACCTATACTTATCTTTTAAAAAAAGCCGCCCCTCTATCCATTTTCAGGAAATTAGGGCAGCCTTTTTCTTTTTAAAAACACTTAAAATGACTATTCACCAGCTCCATATAGTTCTTCCAAGGGCTGAGTAATTGCTTTATTAATATCAGTGATCAACTGGCTCATACGTTGCTCTGCTTCCATCAATTTTGAAATTACTTCATGTTGCTGAACTAATTCAAACTGTTGTTGAGCTTGTTGAATCTCTTCTTCTGTAATTTGTTCGCCTTGCATTTGTTTCTGCTGAAGTTCCAATTGAACATTACGGAAGTTGTCCAGCATACGTTTTGCAACTTCATCCTGATTAACTTGATCGTGAAGGTTTTTGAGTTCAGAGAACTCACTGCTTTCTTTTAATACTTGTGCCAATTCATTTGCCTTATCGTAAGGGTTAACCATAAAAAAAATATCCTCCTTAGTTTTTTGCACGCATGAAACTAGAGGTTAATGCGAAACATACGCACGGGTAAGCATTCTTTAAAACTATAACATGAATGAGAAATGAATTCATCCCATAGGGGTCAAATCATCCAATTTGGAGTAGATTCGGTGATCTAATTATTTGTTATGAGACTAATTCCTAAAAAACTTTCCATGTACTTCAATAAAAGAAAAGAACAAAAACTCCTTGTACTAATCCGACGCCCCCTCCAATAATAGCCCCTAAAATAGCTATCATCTTTAATTCCCTGTTTGCAACCAAAAGTAACATTTCCTCTAAACGAGAAAGGGGAAATGTATTTACTTCATCTTGAACAATTTCTTGAATTCCAATTCGTTCAATCGCAGTTTTCAAGTGTTTCTCAATGATCGTTGTAATACCATCAATGAATGATGGTAAAAATGTCGTCAAAATAACCTGTTCATACTGAAAAGCCCATTCCTTTAAAGGCCGATCCCACTCACCTATAATTGGTGTTTCCGAAATAATAGTATGAATGATAGAATCCACTTTTCTTTCTAAGTTTACGTTTGAAAGTATTTCCTCTGGAGTCTTTTTTAAGTAATTTTTGTACTCCCTTTCAATTAAATCATTTAATAATAGTACTGTTTTTTCATCTTTCAGGAATCGTTGTATCTCTTTTAAGATTATGGATGATATGGATGTACGGCTAACCATTTTTCCAAAAAATCCCCCGACACTTCCTTTTGTCTCAAAAAATCGAGATACCATTATATCAATTTGAGCGTTCCCTTCTGCAGATAATAGATACTCCTCTAGCTTCATCACTAAAGAATCGGAGATGTTTGGTATGTACGCTACTAAACGCAACTTCCATTCTGGAGGCAATATTTCGTCCAACGGTTGTGACTTATATTCCATCACCATATCATAAATTTTATCCTT
Source organism: Evansella tamaricis (assembly GCF_019042215.1). GTDB lineage: Bacteria > Bacillota > Bacilli > Bacillales > Salisediminibacteriaceae > Evansella > Evansella tamaricis. The sequence goes on from NZ_JAHQCS010000065.1 coordinate 1,499, forward strand.
TAAGCCCTTTTCATAAGCTCCCCTGGCAGCACTTGTCGTCCATCTTCCACTCGTATTTTTCTGAAGCCATTCATCAACGGTAAGATCCTGATGAAGAAATTCCTTTAGTACTCTTTTCATTTTTTCTCCAAAATCTTGCATGAATGTTCCTTGAAAAATCCGTTGTTGTATCCCTTCCGGAGTAACCAAATGATCTTCCACCATTTTCCCTAATTGTAGGGCAATTTCTTCCCTCCGCTTCGGAATTAAACCTGGTGTAAAAGGAATTTTAACGGAACCAATATAAATCGCCCGGTGTGGCCGAAACAACATTCGGATGGCAATGATATTCGTTCCGCCCCCTAACACTGCTCCAACAAAAGTTAATACTAACAGCCATACTATTGGATAATCCATCACTCAACCACCTCTTCCTGGGAGTTTGGCATTTGCACACCTAAACCTCCCTCTTCATAAGATACGGTATCCACTCCTACCCATATACAATAAAAATGAATTTCACTAAGTTTCTATACAGAAGTAAAAGAGGGATGCCAGTGCTTTCCTTTAAGTTTTATATTTCACAGTTTGATGTTAACGATCAATTGAAGCCGAATCAATTTGTAATTCCAAGAAAAATCGCATCCATATGGCAAATCCAACACAAGATGACAGGAAAACTCCTGTTTCATTTCTTATCTTGTGATGTGGAGGTATTAATTGATGATACCTTACCTGATACTGTCGTTCAGGTAGAACCATCTATTGCCTCCCATCTGTCGTTATTAACTCACAAAAGAGTTCAATGTATTTACGACTATAAAGAGAAGACGTTTCATTTTGGTCCAAGTGTCGGTGTCGTTATTGGAGATATACAGGATAGTCAAGAAAACCCATTCGGTACTATAACGAATTATGTCACGGAAATGGCAAAATCAGCAGATGCCTTCCACTTTCCATTTCATGTATTCTCCTATAAAGACGTAACTGGCTCTTTCATTCATGGTTATACCCTCCATGATGGGGCATGGAAAAAAGGGACCTTTCCACTACCACAAGTGATTTACAACCGGATTGGTATAAGGAATCAGGAAAAATCAGTTAAAGGTCAAGATTTCTTTCGGAAGCTAACAGAAATGAATATTCCTTATTTTAATGATCAGTTTTTGCACAAATGGGATACCTACTCTCATTTTAGCAAAGAACCGACGTTAACCCCATATCTTCCAAAAACGCGGCAATTGAAAACAAGACAGGATCTGACGGAAATGTTGAATTTTGCTTCCAGTATTTATTTAAAACCATTTTGGGGGAAAGAAGGGGCAGGAATTATCAAAGTTCACAAAGAAAAAGGCTCTTATTTTATCACTTACCCGACAGACAGAGGTTGGCAAACAAAAAATGTAAAAACAATCGATCAGTTGGTTGAACTATTACACGTTCGAATCCAAAAACGGCAATATTTAATTCAACAATCCATTACACCACTTCATCATCTCAAGACACCTGTTGATTTCCGGATATTATGCATAAAAAATTCCCTAGGGGAATGGCAATCCTGTTCTGCCATTGCCCGTGTAGGTGAAGACAATAAAATAGTCTCTAATTTATCTCAAGGTGCTACTCAGAAAAAAGCGATCTCTCTATTAAGGGAATTCTTCCCTGAAAGTGAGGCTGTTCAAATAGAACGATTCCTGCATGAACTGGCAAAACATGGAGCACAGGTGTTGGATCGGGAAACGAATGGTATTTACGGAGAACTGGGATTTGATTTTATGCTTGATAACGATATCCGTGTCTGGATTCTCGAAGTGAACATTAAACCATCTAAAGGGGATAGTATCCAATTAGCCAAAAATACCTTTCCATCCATTAAGCTTCTTCTTGGTTTTTGCGAGTATTTAACTGGTTTTTCCGAATATTAGTTTCATCCATAGTTCCTTGACTATTGAGAAAGGTTGATAATAGATGATTTCTGTAGGCATTATGCAATCAACGATTGCTGATGGGAATGAATATTTAAATGGTGTAGCTTTTTCCCTTTCGAAGAAGGGATATGAGGTATATTGTTTTACACCAGACGACTATGACTTTAATTCCAACAAAGTAACTGGCTTATTGTTTAATAACCTTACTTCAACATGGCTGAAAAAATCATTTCCATTACCTAATTTTATTTATGATCGTTGTTTCTACCCCATATCTGGAAAAGGGAAACGCTCCCTCCTATCAAAAGTGGAACGAATAAAAACGTTAACGACATTTATTGGAGAGGGTTTACCGAATAAATGGGCAGTACACCAATGGCTTATGAATAATAATATATTATCGAAATATTTACCTCCAACTCAATTATTAACGAATGAAACAATAAACAGTTATCTTTCCATTTTTCATAAGCTAGTTTTAAAACCAGTTAATGGATCTGGAGGTAAAGGTATTTATTTTCTTTTTAATGAAAATGAAAAATTAGAACTGAAAGACGGACAAAACCGTGTTTCCCGCTACTTGAATAAACCTGAAGATATATTCAATCAAGGGTTACCTACGATTAATCATACCAAATATCTCATTCAACCATATCTCCCCTTACATTTGGAGAGAAGACCCTTTGATTTTCGAATTGTTCTTCAGAAACAGTCATTAGAGCGTTGGTATGTTGTCGGAAAAGGTTTTCGCTTCGGAAAGGAAAACTCCTTTCTTTCCAATTTACAGGCAGGGGGAATTATCCGACCAACAATTAAATTAAGAAAGCATGAGAAGAAAAAGATTCTTAATCAAATCCAAGAAATTGTGGAGCACATACCTGGTCAACTGGAAAAATATCATTCTCCTTTGTTTGAATTAGGTGTTGATTTAGGTATTGATACAAATCATAGGGTATGGATCGTAGAAGTGAATTCCAAACCTGGTTATCAAACCGTCTTGGATACGACAGATCCATCAAATCATGATCATATCTTTCATGGAGTTGGACTATATATTGAGTCCATTGAAAAAAAGAACCGTGCAAGGTCCTTAGAATTGAATGTCAACTCAAAATCATAAACAAGGAAGACGTTGGAGATAAAAACAATTGGTAAAGGAGTGAATTCCGTTGCTGAAAAGTATACGAATCCGGTGCAGCGAGACGGAAATAAATAGTTTCATATTATCTATCCCAGAGAATGATCTGAATGAAGTAGGTTTAGAAGATGGCAGTCAAAAAACCATTGTATTTGGAATAAAAAGGGTGGAGTGTACCGTCCTCTCGTCCGGAAACCAAGAAAAGAACTGGACTCTTTCAAAAGCAGCATGGTCTAGCTTAGCCATTCCCTTCCCCCTAACATTAATGGTCCAAAATGATGGAGAAAATTCAATTTTTCTAGGTCCAGTTATAGGTATTTATACAGCAGGCTTTACTGGAAACTCACTGCGCCCTGTTGGAGAACGGTCCTTTTTATTCTCCAAATATATTTATGCTGCAAAATCCTTAGGCGGTCTTGCATTCATTTTTGGTTCCCATCATATTCATTGGAATGAGGGAATCATCGAAGGCTACACCTTTCGAGAAACGGGATGGGAGCAAGTAAAAATTCCATTACCAAATGTCGTTTATGATCGTCTTCCAAATCGTAGAACAGAATCCCTTCCTATATATTCAGAAGTAAAAGAACGGTTAGAACAGGAATATGATATTCCTTGGTTTAATCCTGGATTTTTTGACAAATGGCATATTTACCAGCAATTAATTGACATCCCTGAAGCCCAATCTTTTTTACCAAGAACCATTTCTTCCCCTTCAGAAAAGGAAATACAAGATTTTATACACTCCTATGAGCATGTGTATATCAAACCGAAAAATGGTAGTTTAGGGCTTGGTATCCACCAGATTGTTTATGATTCTAACGAAAAATTTTACTATTGTCGTTTTCGCGACCATTCCCGTAATAGATTAAGAAGATATGGATCCCTTTCTCGATTACTGAAAACACAATTTCCAAGAGGATTTGAAACTCTTGTCATTCAAGAGGGAATCTCCCTCTTAAAATATCAAAATAATCCCATCGATTTTCGGATTCACACGAATAAGGATGAGCATGGAGTGTGGAAAATCAGTGCTATTGCAGCTAAAATAGCAGGTTCAGGGAGCGTTACTACCCATGTGAAAAGTGGCGGCCATGTTAAATCTGTGTCAGAGATTTGGGAAGACCTCCACTTAACTAAAAGCTTATTGGTTGAATTAAAGAAAGCTACCTACCTTTTAAGCAAAGCAATTGATGATACTACAGAAGGGTATGTGGGGGAAATTGGATTCGACATTGGAATTGATCAACAGGAGAAAATCTGGATGTTTGAAGCCAATTCAAAACCTGGCAGAACCATCTTCTCTCACCCTAAATTAAAACAGGATGATTTGCTAACGAGAAAAATGCCTATGGAATACGCATTTCATTTATATCGCTCTTCGATTGATATATCACCGATTATTCAAGGTTAAAGCTGAGACCACACTACAAACGATCAGAAAAGAGGGTGATCCTGCATTGAATAGAAGAAAAAAAAAGCATGTTATTATCCTTGCCGGAAAAAAAGAAGGTCATTTGTTCAGTGGGGAAAGTGATTATTATAAGGACCTACTCATAGAAATAGAAAATCGAGGTGGAAAGGGGGTTATATTCCCCCTATCAAACCGTTATTCTTCAACAACTGTATATTATTGGGATGCGATTGAGGAAAAATGGAAAGATACAAGACATCCCATCCCCCATGTAGTATATAACCGATTCCCATATCGAAAAGGGGAAATGTCAGAAGGGGTTCAGTCTTACTTTAGGAAACTAAAATCTAAAGGGATTCCTATATTTAATGATTCTTTTTTTAATAAAGAGCATATTGCAAAACTCATTAAAGGGGATGACATTTTAAAGAATTTTTTCCCGAAAACAGTACTCCTTAATAAAGAAGGAACACTAAAAACCTTTTTAACAAAATATAATCAAGTGTTTATTAAAGATGTAGAAGGGGCACAAGGAAAAGGAATATGGAAGGTTGAAAGGATACGTCAAAGATACACGTTACATTCCCAAAGAAAAATAGTTGAAGACCTTTCTTTTTCTCAGCTTCATTATTTACTCAAACAAGTTTATCTCAACCGGAGAATTCTAATACAGGAGGGAATACCTGTCACGACTATTGATGGAACCCCTTATGATTTTAGGGTTTTAATGCACTTTTATAAAAACAATTGGCAATTAACAGGGCTAGGAGCAAGGCAAGCACGGGAAAATGGATTCACTACTCATGTACCACAAGGGGGTAGAGTAGTTCCCATGGATCAAGTTCCTATAAAACCGAAAGAAGAACTGGTACATCACCTCGGAAAATCTCTGGGAGAGCTCCTCCAGAGATATTATACAGTTAGGGAGTTTTCTTTCGATATTGGTATGGACCAAATGAGAAATTTGTCCATACTTGATGTGAACAGCAAACCAATGACTTTCGATGAGGAACATATTCAAAGGAATCGAATACAAACATTAGTTAAAATACTACTTAATGATACTTAACCCAAAGTGCTCTTCCCTTTCTTTTATATGATAAACTGTTTCTATCATATAACCAAAAGGAGGGGAATTTTTTGTTATCCCATTTCCAGCTTAAAGAAATAAAAAATAACCTTCTCCATCAAGAATGGACCTTTTCTTTTTTTTACAAGCAGAAAAGATATGAAGGTAAATATTTTAAAGACGGTTCCATTAAATGGAGTTTTTTTGAAGGGACTGAAAAAGATAAACAGTATTTAGAAACATGTGTTCATGATTTAATGCTGTATCATGTGTATGAAGAACATTGATTGGATAATTTCCCCTATTGTGCAGAAGCTAGAAAGACACAAGGAGGGAATCCATGATGACAGAAAAAAAAGACTCCAACTATGAAGGCCGGGATCGGGTAATGGTGGATGTGGACAGAATGACCAACGAAGGGTTAGCTGGTGGTAAAGACCACATTACAAATGATAAACGTCAAATTGATGAAGCACAAGATTTTCACGAAGAAAAGCCCCCATATCATGTGAATCATGATGAATAGCCACTCGGGTGTCTCAGAAAGAACGGGACACCCGATTTTTTTCTTTTCCCTTGGCGATTTACTGTCGTTTTTTATATACTAGTATCGAGTGAACTATAGAAGGGACAACGTTATTTATGTTAAATAGATTAAAATCTAACTATTCTTTTGCTATACCTAAGGATGCGAATGACATCCCCCTTTCTTCCCGTTTAACACTGTCTGATAAAGAAGGAACAAGTATCACATTCGATAAGAGAAAGTTAACGGAGGAGGAAGCAACGTTACTGGATACCCTCTTTAACGAAAAACTGGAACAGTCAAATCATGGAAAATCTCCGTTGGAAGAAAATCTCATCGGATGGTTATTTAACCTTAATCAGCAAGAGGGAGATAGGACATTAATTGAAAAAAATCTTAATTTCCCATTTCGTTTTATTCATTTCTCTATCAAAGGTGTGCTTGGGGATTATGATGAATTTGAAGAAGCTATGAAAAGTCTTTTTCCCACCTCCCCAGTTTTATTGTGGAGAAATAAATTTGAGGGAATTCTATTTCAGACAATCGATGCTTATTTCGAAGAAGAAAATGATGAGGAATCCATCGCTGATACAATTACATCGGACTTTTTTGTACAAATATCCCTTTATGTAGGTTCACCAATCACGTCATTTGATACGATACAGTCACAGTATAATTGGGAAACATCCATATTCCATATTGTCAGGAGTATATCCCCAACGAAAAGACTTTTCTTAGAGCATGAAATAGTTCCGTATTTTCTATTAAGGGACCTTTCAGATGAAACAAAAAAAATGACACTGGAAATGTTGAAACCTGTACTTAATGACAAAAGCCTTTTAGAATCTGTGAAAGTTTATCTGGAATGTAACATGAATACCACTCTTGCTGCCAAAAAATTATTTATGCACCGGAACACTTTGCAATATCGAGTGGACAAGTTTATTGAGAAAACGTCCATTGATGTAAAACGTTTTCCTAATGCAGTTGCTGTTTATCTAATGTTTGTGGTACTACAGTCAAAAAGAGATAGCTAATTCTAAGCGACTCTATGGCAAGATGTCACTTGATGCCGTTGTCCGCACGGGCAAGTTCTTGTGCTGAGTTACAGTACTTCCACTGACACCTCGGCGCCTTTCTCTCTCTTTGCACATTGCACAAAAAATTCATCCCTTTTTTGTGCATGCTTACAGTAGTTATGAAAGCCTTTCCAAGTTAAACTAATGTTAGTACTTAATTAACAACAACGAACGTGATACACGTTCTATAAAAAAGGAGTGGAAAACCCATGGCAGATATTACTTTTAAAGGGCTTTATAAAATCTTTGATGGGGATGTAACGGCAGTTTCTGACTTTAACCTTGAAATCGAAGATAAAGAGTTTATCGTATTCGTTGGTCCATCAGGTTGTGGTAAATCAACAACTTTACGTATGGTAGCAGGTCTTGAGGATATTTCTAAAGGAGAACTTTACATCGGAGACGAGCTAGTAAACGATGTGGCACCAAAAGATCGTGACATCGCGATGGTATTCCAAAACTATGCCTTATATCCACATATGAACGTTTATGAAAATATGGCTTTCGGTTTAAAACTACGTAAATTCAAAAAAGCTGAGATTGATGAGCGTGTAAGAAATGCTGCAAAAATTCTTGGATTAACAGAAATGCTTGACCGTAAACCAAAAGCAATGTCCGGTGGTCAACGTCAGCGTGTTGCACTTGGTCGAGCTATTGTACGTAATCCTAAAGTATTCTTAATGGATGAGCCTTTATCAAACCTTGATGCAAAATTGCGTGTACAAATGCGTGCTGAAATAACTAAACTTCACCAACGTTTACAAACAACTACAATATACGTAACACATGACCAAACAGAAGCGATGACAATGGCCACAAGAATCGTCGTTATGAAAGATGGACTTATTCAACAGGTTGGTCGTCCTAAAGATATTTATGATAACCCAGATAACGTGTTCGTAGGCGGATTTATTGGTTCTCCTGCAATGAACTTCTTGACTGGTACATTAAAAGACGGTTTCTTCGAAATGGAAGGACATAAAGTGAAGGTTCCTGCTGGTAAGTTAAAAGCTGTTGAAAAATACAATGGTAAAGAAATTATCCTTGGTATCCGTCCAGAAGATATTCACGATGAGCCAGTTTTCCTTGAAGCATCTGAAAATTCAACATTTGAAGCTTTCATCGATGTCGCTGAGTTAATGGGTGCAGAGACTTTCCTTTATTCGAAAGTGGCTAACCAAGACTTCATCGCACGAGTTGATTCCCGTACAGATGTTGGCAACGGAGATACATTAACAATGGCTTTTGATATGAATAAATGTCACTTCTTTGATCCAGAAACTGAACTTCGCATTCGATAATTACACTAAAGTCCCCTTTATCCAGGGGGCTTTATTCTATTTCTTTAACAAGTATCACTTGATCACTTTGGCAATTACTGCAAGTAAACAAATGTGGGCACTCCCCGTTTGTTTTATCCCCTTCTATCATGTCAGATTCTTTCATCAGTTCAATTGGCTCATATGGTGAATAGTCTCCAAAAAAATCAAAATAGCGTCCTTTGTCTTCCATTGTGTTCTCACAAATTTTACATGGAATAGCCAATTGTTCCATGCCATTACATAACGGACAATATCCCATCATTACCCTCCTTTAAGATTGTTATTACTAGCTTTTCCCGTAATGAGAATAACTTAACTTATAAATATTGGTATAAGAAAAGCGGAATAACCTAAGATCACGAGCGTAGGGCAGTGCAGGAATGACAACAGAAGTCCGCTTTTTGGCTTCAGTTGTCATTTCCGAAGTGCCCCGCAGCGAGTAGGTGATGGAGCTAGACAAAGAAAAGCGGAATCGCCTAAGATCACGAGCGTAGGGCAGTGCAGGAATGACAACAGAAGTCTGCTTTTTGGCTTCCTTGTGCTCCTGCGATTACTCGTCGCAAGGCAGCAAGGATGCAACTCAAGTAGCAGCCTGCCTGAAGTGATCCGAGCCCGTAGGCGCTGGAGCTAGAAAAGAAGGAAAGAAACTTATATCAATTTAAAAAGGGATGGAACAAGTCCATCCCTACAGCCATGTTATTCTTTTTATTATTGTTGCTGACCACCAAATTGTTGCTCTGCCATTTGTACAAGACGCTTAGTGATCTCACCACCAACAGATCCGTTAGCACGAGAAGTAGCATCTGCACCAAGCTGAACACCAAACTCTTGCGCAATTTCATACTTCATTTGATCTAATGCTTGTTGAACACCAGGTACAAGTAATTGGTTCGAGTTGTTGTTTTGTGCCATGTTTCTCACCTCCTGACGTAACCATAGTTTGTATCAATCTTTGTCAGGTATGTAAAAAAAGCATTAGTAATTTTTAGGTAAAACATTTTAGCGCCTTACTTGGATAGTAAATTTTCCACAAATATCATTTATAAGTCCCTTGCCGTTTCATTCAAGTGCTCAGCAGATACAGCTACACGGGAAGATGCCTGCCCTATTTCTTTAATAATTAGTTTTAAATCACTAAACTCTTCTTCCACAAGATTTACCATTTGGAGGCTGTCCTCAAGCGTTCCTGCAATCCCTTCAAAAGTCTCTTTTGTTTGAAGTGTTTCTTCTGTTCCTGATGCAACTAACTGGGTTACTTCACCGATGGCGTCGTTCACCATGGAGATATAAGTAGAGGATTTACTAACAAGTTTTTCAATGTTCTCCACTGATGCTTTAGTTTCTTCAGACAACTTTTTTACTTCATTCGCAACAACCGCAAAACCTCTCCCGTGTTCCCCCGCTCTGGCAGCCTCAATGGCTGAATTAAGAGAAAGAAGAGTTGTCTGGTCTGCAATGTTTTTTACAATCCCTATTACCCGGTTTATCTCTTCAGAGGAATCGGTTAATTTTCGGGTTAAATCATCCATCTTCCTAGAACTCAAATTCAATTCATCCATTTTCTTTGTTAAATTCTCCATCCTATCACGACTATCGGTGGCTACGATTTTTGTTTGTTTTGTTTTTTCAGTACTTTGAATTACGCTATTACTAACTTCATTGCTATTTGATATCAATTGTTCCACCGACGCAGAAGTTTCTACTGAAAGTGCAGCCAGTTCTCCAGTGACATTAAGAATGATATTTTTTAAGTTATTCTTCACTTCTTCATGTTCTTTTTCCCTCTGTTGCACATTTTCCTTCTCGTATGCTTCCAATACTAATTGCTGCTCTATATTTAATAGTTTAGTGACAACTTCTACTGCTCTTTTCCTTTCCTCAAAGGATTTCATTTTTTCTGAAATTAGCTGAAACATGGAGGCATAAAGGGATTGGAAAGATCCCATATACCATTTTGGAGTCAGGCCAATTCGAAAATGAATTTTTGCGACTGCCTCTCGTTTTTCAAAGAATTCTTTATCCATCTTTCCACTAAACATTTCAATTAAGTGCTGTTTTAAAGTGTTTTTCAGACGGTCTGTTGAACTATGCTTTGTAATAATCCCCTCAAGTGAAGGTACAGACAATAGTTTTTCATAAAATTCATTTATCATTTCATCCATATTGGATTCCATTAAAGGTTTTAGTGCTTTAGCAATTTTGAGATCATCTATTCCGATTTGTGTAAGCGTTAACTGGTCTTTTATTTCCTTCGTTGGAGGTTCTAATAAAACTTCATGATCGTAGGAATGGAGTTTTATAAAATATTCTGTTGGAGTCGTTTGCTTTTTAAAAACGGTTAAAAATTTCAAGGACATTTACCACCTTTTGGATTATTTTTGTATAAATAAATTATAACATTTGTATAATAAAAATAGATACATATTAGCACATAACAGAAGAAATATCGATAAACATCTAAACAAAAAAAAAAATCTGAACAATGTCTCCCTGATCATTGTCCAGATTCAAATGTTAAGCGTTATTCAGTTGTCTTAATTTTTCTCATCTCTAATGCACGATCAGGGTAATTCGTAGAAATACCGATACTGGAGTCCATTGCCATAATCATTTGGATATCCTGTAATTCATCACCAGGAGCACACATGATTGTTACTCCTGATTCCAATAATTTGGTTAATAGCCCTGCAGTTATGAATGGATAACCCATACCAATAAAGCTAGCACCTGTGTATTGTAGCTGCTCCATGATTAAAGTTGGTCTACCATAAATAATTAGACCAGTACTAACAGTATTGTCCATGTCTTTCAGTCTCTTCAATGACTCATGATCAAAGGAAATAACTGTTGTATCGGAGAACATATCATATTTATCCATAAGATCGTACACTTTTTTCTCTAACCCTGGATACATGATTCCTGCTTGTTTTAACTCCAAATAAAGTTTCTTTTTTCCTTTGATTAGCTGAAATACCTCTTCTAATGTGGGTACTTTTTCCCCAGCAAACTCCTCAGAGAACCAACTTCCAGCATCAAGTTTCCTAAGTTCTTCATAGGTTATTTCCTTAACTAGTCCTTTTCCGTTAGTCGTCCTTTCTAAAGTGAAATCGTGAATGACAACCGGTATTCCATCTTTCGTTAATTGAACATCAAACTCAATGGATTCAATTTCTGATGTATCTAATGCTAATTGAAATGCTGCTAAAGTGTTTTCCGGTGCTTTACTTGACCAACCACGATGTGCGCTAATGGGATTCATATGAGTTCACAGCCCTTCCGTTTTTTTTTGCCAGTGTTATATCGAGTTATCTAAGACGGTCTCTTCATCGCGATTATTTTGAGAGCAACTCATTTCCCCGTTCCGCAGCTGCAGTTAATGCTTCTTGTGCAGAAACCCCATCTTCCAAAATAGCACGCTGCATTTCAATAGTAATAATTACCTGTAATTCATGGTAAGCAGGAACCATAGGACGGGGGCGAGCATATGCCAACTGATCCACTGCCACTTTGAATTGAGGAGAATTTTCATATATTGCCTGCATGTCCTCACTATCGATAGCTGATTGCCTTACGGGCATGTATCCAGTTGCCTGACTGAACTGAATCGTTTGTTCTTTCTCGGTCATCCATTTTACAAATTCCCAAGCAGCCTGTTGACGTTCTTCCGAGGTATTTTCCAAAATAACTAAATTGGAACCACCAGACGGTGTTGCAAACTCTTCTTTTTTCGGTAAAAAGGAAGTAATAACTTCAAAACCTTGTCCTTCTATGGAGTCTAAAATACTCCCTAAAGAACCGGTAGATGCAAAAAGCATTGCAGCATTTTGATTCACAAAATCTTGCTGGGAAACATCAAATCCCCGTTCAGCAGGAGGGTTTTTCATAATACCCTCATCAATCATATCCATCCAATATTGAAGTGCTTCCACCCCTGCGTCAGAATGAAATAGTGACTTCTTTCCATCTTCTGAGAGGATTTCTCCACCATTTTGAAAGACAAGTGCTTCAAATAACCATGTATTTGTTGCTGTTGTAAAACCGTATCTTTCTTCTGGAATAGTAAGTTTCCTGGCATACTCCTCCAACTCATCCCAAGTGGTAGGGCCACTAATATCCAGTCCCACTTCTTCAAGCATATTTTTATTCATGTATAATAGCGGCGTACTTCTTGCGAATGGCAACGCTACTAAAGTATCATCCCAATAAGAATTACCTAATAATCCAGGTACGAAATCATCTAAACTCATATCCTCTTGTTTCACTAATTCCCCTAAATCAACTAATGCACCAGCTTTTGCAAATGCTCCGATTGCTCCTGCTTCAATGACAGTAACATCCGGGTGATTTCTGGCAGCGATCGCCGCCTGTATTTTTGATTGATTCTCCAGATAATCCCCTTGATATGTCGCGTTTACATATACTTCATTTTGATAATTATTATATTCCTCCACTAATGCTTCCACACTGGACCCTGCTCCACCGAATGCATGCCAGAACTGGATGATGGGACGCCCATCTTCTGATTGTTGTTGAACGGAATTTGCTTCGTTCCCACATGCCGGAATTACGATAGATAACAAGATTGCTGCAATTCCAACTGTCAGTTTTGTTTTCAAATAATTCATAATTACCTCCCCTTTTTTTCAAAAAATTTATTTTACACCCGTATAAACAAAGGCTTTAATGATATGACGTTGGGCCAAAAAGAAAATAACTAAAATCGGTACAACCAATAACATATTTCCAGCCATCACAAGATTCCAGGAGGCTCCGCTGTCAATATCCCGGAGCCTTGCAATCCCTACTGGAAGTGTTCTTGACAACTCAGAATTAGTCATTACAAGGGGCCAAAAATAATCGTTCCAATGGGTAATAAAACTAAATAATGCAAACGTAATAATTGTAGGCTTAGCATAGGGCACCATGATCTTCCACATGATTTTCCATTCACTTGCTTGGTCCAGTCTTGCCGCCTCAATTAACTCATTAGGTACTTGCTTAAACGCCTGACGGATGAGGAATATTCCAAACGCACTGGATGCAAAAGGAATAATTAGTGATGCTAATGAATCAATTAATCCCCAAGAACTCATTTGAAGATAAACCGGTAAGAAAATCAGTTGTGCCGGAATCATTAACGTAATCATGATAAGTGCAAATAAAAATCTGTCCCCTTTAAATCGGTATCTTGCGAATGCATAAGATGCAGGAATTACTGTTAAAAACTGTAAAACTAATATACTTACTGTCACCGTAATGCTGTTTATATAATAGTGAAGAAATGGACCGGACTGCCATGCATCAACAAAGTTCTGCCATAACCATTGATCTGGAATCCACTTCGGAGGGAACATCATCGTTTCCGAGAAAGATTTAAATGCTGTTGTAATCATCCAGAAAAAAGGAAATATAAAAATGAGAATAACAGTTAGTAAAAGTACCCAGTTCAATCCTTTAAGTAGATAGTTTAATAATTTCATTGTTTGCCTACCCCTCTTACTGATAATGTACCCGTTTAGAAAGTAACCTGAAATACAGCCATGTCATGATAGCTAATAGGATGAGTAATATAACACCAACAGCGGAGGCATATCCTATATTGAAGAAACGGAATCCGTGCATGTAAATATTAAATACTAACGTGTTGGTGGAATTAACGGGCCCACCGAGTGTCATTATGTGAACTGTATCAAACACCTGGAAAGATACAATGACATTCGTTACTACTAAGAAAAACAAAGTGGGTGTCAGCATCGGTAACGTAATTTTGTAAAAAGTCCGCCACTTTGGAGACTGATCTAAATCCGCTGCTTCATAAAGGTCTTTTGGAATACTTTGCAGTCCAGCAATAAATACCAATGTATTAAAACCGACACCTTTCCATACCGCAACTAAAATGAGAGAAAAAAGTGCTGTATTCTGATCTGTGAGCCAAGGCTGTTTAGGAATCCCTACTAAACTTAATAACCAATTTAACAATCCAAAATCAGGATCCATCATCCATAGCCATAACAGCGCAATGGATGCAAGAGATATAATATATGGACTGAAAACAGCAGTCTGGGCTAATCGATGAATCCTAGTTGATCGATTAAGCCAAAGGGCAAGGAATAGTGCAAGCGTGATTGAAAAAACAACTGTTCCAAATGTATACACCAATGTATTAGATAGAACTTTCGCAAATTCACTGGAATTTAGTAATTGTTGAAAGTTGGATAACCCCACAAAGTCTTTCGTGGGACTGATAAAATCCCACGAATGGAGACTAAGGTATACCATATAGTAAATGGGATATATAAAAAATAAGAGAAATACAATTAAGGCTGGTGCAATCATGACATAAGGTCGAATTATTGGCCACGATTTCATGAGGTCTTTTCCCCTGCCGCAGTCAATGTACTTTTCATTTCTGTTCTAATGATCGATGATATTCGATTCCCATCTTTATCAAAATAATATAAGTCACTGTATTCCACTTCCACATAAACTTTTTTCTCATTTACCATAGGTGTAAGATAGCTTTTCCCTTGAATATTTCCTATTTGAGATTTGAGCTGATAAATGATTTCAGCACCTAGCGTTTCCCGGTTGATAATTTCACAGTTCAAGCAAAATCCTGATGTGGAAGGTGCTTTTAGAAGTTTTATTTTTTCTGGTCGAAAGCCAATGTAACTTACTCCCTGTTGTTGAAAGGACCAACTGTCTTCCGAGTAGGTAACAAGATCTTCAATGGACATAACATTCATTGGAGGCATGCCTACGAATTGAGAAACAAACATGGAATTTGGTTCATTATATAGCTCCATTGGACCTGCCTGTTGAACTACTTTTCCTTTATTCATTAATATTACATCTTCTCCCATAGACATAGCTTCCACTTGATCATGGGTAACGTAGATAAAAGTTGTTCCTAGTCGCTTATGCAGTTGAATCAGTTCCATCCTCATTTGTTGGCGAAGTTTAGCATCTAAATTAGATAATGGTTCATCCATTAAAAACACTTTCGGTTTCTTTACCATTGCACGTGCTAAAGCTACCCGCTGCCGTTGACCGCCAGAAAGTTGCTGTGGTTTTTTAGATAGATACGGGGTAAGTCCTACAATTTCTGCAATTTCATAAACCAATTCTTTCCGTTCCACTTTAGGTATCTTTCTATTAGTTAAACCAAATTCTATATTTTCACGAACAGACATTGTTGGGTATAAGGCATAGTTTTGAAAGACCATAGCAACATCCCGTTTACCTGGAGAAATGTCCGATACATTATGATCCCCAATCCAAATCTCACCTTCTGATTGTTCTTCTAAACCAGCAATCATCCGTAAAGTAGTTGTTTTTCCACAACCGGAAGGTCCTACTAAAACGGTGAATGATCCATCCTTAATCGTTATGTTTAAACGCTCAATGACTGATTCACCATCAAAATTTTTGCTTACATTTTTTAATTGTATTTGTGCCATTCATCTCACCTAACTTTCGTATTAAACAGTAATAACTCTCACCCACATGTTTACTATACCGACTCAATATAGAGACAATGTTAAGGAATTATAAAGGTTTGTTTAGATTTTGTAAGTTTAGGTGTGTAAAGGAAAAAAATAGCTTACTATTACAATGAATAAGATAACGTAAGGAGTGAGCACGAATGGAGAAACTTGCAGAAGATAAAACTCAAATTGATCAATCGGGGGTATCATACATCACATTTTTAAAAGAATTATTGATTCGTCCTTCTGAAATTAAGAAAACTCCTTTTAAAAAATTGGCTACACATGGGTTATTTTCATTAGTTATTATCTCTTTTTTAATGTCGTCCGTACTTTATACAAATTTACTACAGTCGTCATGCCAGTGGCTATTGACGATTACCTTTCAAACCTTTTTCTTACTACCTGGACTAGCATTATTTGTCGTCTTCCTTCTATTGGGGTCCATCACATTTGCCATTCTTAAGGTAATGGGTATGAAAGCATCTTTCATGGATGTTATCTCTCGATTCGGTTCATTTTTATTTTTGCCTATGCTTTTATTTATCATTGCATCTGTAACTGCCTACTTTCATCTTGAGACAAGCCTTACTTTCTTTATCATTGGTGCACTAGCAATTTGTATATCAATCTTTTATACGTTCTATTCCTATCAAACTACTAACGTAACAAAAACAGCAATTATTAAATCGCTAATACCATCTGTCCTATTGATTACTCCAATTATAGTATCTATATTTGTGGTTTCGACACAATTACCAATGGGCACCGTGGAGCAACTAACCATCTGTTTAACATATTAATAAGAAAAGCGTAAGCGGCCTATGAACACGAGCGTAGGGCAGTGGAGGAATGACAACAGAAGTCCGCTCTTTGACTTCGGTTGTCACTTCCGAAG
>NZ_JAHQCS010000066.1 GCF_019042215.1 Evansella tamaricis
TTTCTTACCTACAGTCAAGTGTTTTTATTAATTAATAACTATTTTTTGGGTGGGAGGGGTACCACTCCCACCCAAAAAAACATTTTGGAAATGACAAATAGACCTGACGAGTTATGTTTTTTCGAAAGGTCATCTATGTTATAGTGTAAATAACTGATTACGAACAGATGGATGCTGTATTGTAATCATAGGTGATGTTGTGTGTGATTAGATGAAAGGCCACTTTCAAGAACTTATTCACACATGCAATTGACGCAACTTTATGGGGTTTGCCTTGAGGTTGCGTTTTTAATTTGTCATAATACTCTACAATATGATTGTTGGACTTCTTACGAAGTTTAATCATCGATTGAACCATGTAGTACAATAGTTTTCGTAATTTGTTATTTCCTCGTTTATTTATTTTATCTTTATAAAATGTATTACCAGATTGATAACGCATGATATCAATTCCAACATATGCATTCAATTGTTTATGGTTCTGGAAGCGTTGTAGATCCCCTAGTTCTCCAATTAGTCTTACAGCAGTCACCTCTCCAATCCCTGGAAAAGAAAGTAATACCTGATACTCAATACGATCTTTTGAAAGTTCAACCATCTGTTTTATAAGCATGTCTTTTTTCGCTTTAAGATCTGTGATACGTATAGCATAATCCCGAATTTGGTCACAACGAACATCATCTTTTGATATTGCTGGATAGGAATCTTGTGCTGCGTGAAGTAATTCTATTGCTTTTTCTTCTGCACGTTTAAGGGATATGTTCTTTTTTGTATTCCCTTTTATTTTATTTCGTATTACAGTTTTAGAACATGCCAATACTTCATCTGGGTGTGGGAAAAGCTGAGTGACGTTCAAAAAGAGAGCAGAACGTTTTGAAAAAAGACGCTCTAATTCAGGAAAACTAAGCTGTAAAATAGCGTGCAATCTACTGTATAGACTTATAATTTCACTATCTAGTTCATCGTAATAACGTGTTAGTGCGCGCATTTGTTTATAGTAGTTTTCTTCCTGGTATGTCGTAGAACGTTCTGTTCGAAAATGAGATTTAGCAAGCCCATGAGCATCACTTATATCTGTCTTATGACGACGCATCGAAGCCGTTTGTAGATTCGCTTCTAACGGGCTAACTCTATGATAGGTGTAGCCTTCTGCTTGAAAAAACTGTTCTAATGGTCTCGAATACACTCCTGATGCTTCAAATACAATTTCAGGTGCTTGACCATCCCGTTTAATGATTTCACAAATCCTTTCATTCAAGGCTTTAAAGGACGATTTATTATGTGTAATTTCGCCTTCATATTCACATTTATTATAGTGATTATAGATAACCATTGTACTTTTCCCCATACTAACATCGAATGCTAGAACATGTTTCATGTTCATTTCTCCTTCTCTTACCATTCATAGAAGCCTTCACATTGCCTTATCGATTCCACTTTCTTTTACTCGATCTCTTAAGGACCCAACATACTAAACTGATTCAAATAAGGGTGTGAAGTCGGCCGGTTTATAATACGGACTCTTAAATGGTCCTAGAGGCTGGTCGGCCTTACTTCACTTCTACTATAAAAAAATAGTAGCACAAACCCTGGCCAGGGTCTGCACTACTAATGTTAGTATGTTTATTCGTTCACTTTGCTCGAACATTAAATGCTTCTATTCTGGTTTTCCCGTGACCTTACACTCAGAAAGAAAAACCTCCCTTACCCCTTTAGTTTCTTAGTCCAAATATTCATGTCTTCGAACCCGGTTGAAATAATACAATTATTAATTAATGTTCCTTCGTAACGGTAATTTAACCGCTTGACTGTCATATTCATTCCGACAGACTTGGCCCTTGTTAACGAAAAGGAATGATAGATTCTTTTTTTCACTAACTCTTTCTCTATTGCCATTACTATAGCATTTAATAGATTTTTCCCCCGATAATCGGGATGGACCGCACAATCTGTTATTTCAGCACTTTGGTACCCGGTGTTCATTGCAGATGCTGCCCCAATAATGCCATTATCATCTTTGGCTACCATAAACATATATTCCTCGGAGTCTTTGACTTTCTGCAAATAATCCGGATCGAAAATATTCGTTGGGTAAATCGGAAAGACCGTCTGAAATAGTCTCGCCAACTCCTCCAGTTCAACGTCTTTCACCAATTCAATCTGAAAGCCATGTGTCATCTCACACGGTTCTTTCGTATCCCCCTTTACAATAGATAAAACTTCTTTATTTTCCTTAGCCGTTTTAGATAGTAAACGATCTTTTTGATGATATTTAGTGAATATCAGTGCCTCATCCCCATGGAAAAAACCCGATAACTTAGATTCTAGCGAAAAGCCAAGATTTAGAAGTATATCTTTATATTTGCTTAATGTATATATGATAAATTTACCTGGGGAATCCTGTTCCATCAACTTCATGATACGGTTCACTTCTATGTTGTTCAGATTGGGTAAGTACCCTACTATACGATCATTTTGGACATCCTTGTCCCATTGGTTTTTCAAGAGATCACATCCTATTCGCCGCAAAGTAAATGTAACAACACTTTAAAAAAGCAGTACAATCTTTACCCGTTATCGTATCTATTTTTTAAAGGAAACAAGTTTCATCTCAGTCATTTCTTCGATGGCGTATTTAATTCCCTCCCGACCTGAACCACTATTTTTTACCCCACCATAAGGCATGTGATCTACTCTGAAAGTGGGAATATCGTTTATCATAACTCCACCAACTTCTAATTCTTCAGAGGCCATGAAAGCCTTCGAAATATCTTTCGTATACACCCCTGCCTGAAGCCCAAATTCAGAATCATTAACCATTTCAATAGCCTGTTGCCAATTTGAGAAGGAATTAACCATTACCACTGGGCCAAAAACCTCTTTACAGGAAACATTCGCACTGGGATCTACATCAACTAGAATCGTAGGTTCAACCATATTATCCTTAGATTTCCCTCCTACAGCAACTGTTGCCCCAGACCCAACTGCTTCCTTTATCCATTCCATTACCCTCTTCCGATCTAAAGGAGAAATAAGGGCGGACAAATCTGTTGTTTCATCAAGCGGATGTCCTAATACAAGTTCTTGAACCTTGGCAGTCATTTTTTCCACTAATTCCTTTTTTCTAGATTCATGCACAAAAATCCGCTGTAGGGAAATACAGACTTGACCTTGATAGGCAAAGGCTCCGAGGACTAATCGATCCACAATATCATCAAGAGACACTCCCTGATCAATAATCACAGCAGAATTGGAACCTAACTCCAACGTCACTTTCTTTAAACCAGCCTTCCTTTTAATTTCAATCCCAACTTCAGGACTTCCTGTAAACGTTACGACATTAATGCGAGGGTCAGTTACTAACGCTTCTCCAACAACGGATCCTCTCCCTGTTAAGACATTTAGTGCACCCTTGGGCAACCCAGCCTTGTCAAACAATTCTGCAACAAAATAAGAAGACAGTGGTGTTTGCGAAGCCGGCTTTAATATTACAGGATTTCCTGCAGCAAATGCCGGCCCTAATTTATGAGCTACTAGATTCATAGGGAAATTAAATGGGGTGATTGCAGCAACGACACCTGCTGGTTCCCGCACAGCATAAGCGACGCGACCTTCTCCTCCAGGGGCAGCATCCATATTAATCATTTCGTTTGGAAGTCTTCTCGCTTCCTCACTGGCGAATTTATAAGTCATAATCGTCCTCGCTACTTCGCCGCGGGCAGTTTGAATTGGTTTTGCCGCTTCTTCAGCGATGATACGTGCACACGCTTCCCTGTTTTCCTCGATCAATTTAACGACATTCTCCAATATTTCAGCCCGTTGAAATGCGGGCATCTTTTTAAGTGTTTTTTTTACACCAACTGCGGCCTTAATTGCCTTGTCCACATCTTCCTCTGATGCAAACGGAATAACAGCTATTGTCTCCCCTGAGTATGGGGAAGTGAGTTCCTTGAAGTTGGAGCCTTCAATCCACTCTCCACCAATAAACAATTGTTTTTTTAACATACGACCATCCTTTCGTCATATTTTTTTTCCTGTCTCTTTTGAACAATGTTCATTCAATACAGATTCCAAAATTTTCAAACCTTCTTTCAACTCCTCATCCTTTATAACCAGTGGTGATAATATTCTTAAAACATTGCCATATATCCCCGCACCCATTATAATCAGTCCCTTATCAATACAACCCTTAATGATTTTTTGCGTTAAATCCTTGTTCGGCTCTTTCGTCTGCTTATCTAGGACAAGTTCCATGGCATTCATGGCACCGAGCCCCCTTACGTCTCCTACCTCTTTAAAAGTGGAGCGAAACTTACTAAAAGATTCTTGGACCATTTTCCCTATTTCCATTGCACGATCAGGAAGTTTTTGCGACTCCATCATTTCAATTACTTTAAGTGCTGCAACACACCCTAATGGACTTCCCCCATACGTACCCCCAATCTCTCCCACTTCTGGTGCATCCATTACTTCTGCCCTTCCAGTTACTGCACTGATCGGGATTCCTGCAGCAATTGATTTTGACATTGTCATCAAATCAGGTGTGATTCCAAAATACTCTGTGGCAAACATATGGCCTGTTCTTCCAAATCCAGTCTGAACTTCATCCGCTATAAATAATATTCCATGCTGTTCGCAGATTTCCTTCACCCTTGTTACAAAGCGTTTACTAGGGACGATAAATCCCCCTTCCCCTTGAACAGGTTCCATTATAACCGCAGCTGTTTCTTCTGCCGATACTTCTGACAGAAAAAAGTTTTCAAGACGTTGAATACATTCTTGATCCAGCTCTTCTTCTGACATTCCTTCAGGTTTACGATAATAATAAGGATAAACCGTTTTATAGGTCTCGCTAACAAAAGGTCCAAATTTATATTTATATGGTTTCACCTTGCTCGTTAAAGACATTGCCATATATGTTCTCCCATGAAATCCCCTCTCAAAGGAAATAATCCCTTTTCTTCCTGTATATTTCCGGGCAATTTTAACAGCATTTTCTACAGCCTCTGCACCAGTACTGAGAAAAAATGTTTTTTTATGGTGATCACCAGGGGTAATTTGATTCAGTTTTTCTGCAAGTTGAATATAAGGTTCATACATCATGACATGAAAACAAGGATGTAAGTAATTATCTATCTGGTCCTTTAATGCCTCTACGACTTCTTTAGGACAGTGCCCTGCATTTAAGGTACCAATAGCACCTGCAAAATCAATGAAACGATTCCCGTCCACGTCTTCGAGAATGGCACCTTCTCCTTTTTTCACAAAAGTTGTCGCGGTGTTAAATGGGCCTCTTGGAACATGTTCTCTCCTTCGTTCCAATAGTTCACTTGCAACAGGACCTGGAAACGTAACTGCTTCTTCCTCATTTAGGTTCCTACTCACCATAACTCCCCCTTTTTTCAAGATTACACCACTCTAGTATTGTATGACCGATAATCTGTGAACACTGTAATACCTTTTCTATTTCCACAAATTCATTTGCGAAATGGGCCATATTCGTTACTCCAGGACCGAAGACTACGGATGGGGTATTCCCAATTTCGGTGAGCAACCCACCATCTGTTCCCCACGGAGAAGCGCCTATTTTAGGAGACTCCCCAACCACTTCTTTATAATTTTTAGTCAACATATTCATTAATGGATGATCCGTTTCAATGGAGCCTGGATACCATCTAGCACCAAACCACTCGTATGTGACAGGCTTTTCAATAAACCAATCATCCCTCTCCCCAATTCTCCTGATCCAATCTTCAAATTCCCCCTTGGCATCTTCAAAGGATTCATCTGGTGCTACCCCTAATCTACCCTCTATTTTTACTAAATCTGGAACTGACGATGGCCAGTCTCCCCCTTCAATAACTCCCACATTAATGGGTATCGGTATAGGGATTTTGGAATATAACGGATCAACGATTCGTTCATTCCGCAAAACTTCCAGTTCTTTTAAGTACGTTAAGACTAACTGTGCCTTCTCTATGGCACTTACACCATTATACCGGGTCCCACCATGGGCCGAAGCTCCTCTTACATGAAGACGAAACCACATGGAACCTTGTTGCTTTGGAAATATTTTAAGCTGAGTTGGTTCAGGTATGATTGCTGCATCCCCTGTATAGCCCCTGAGAATTGCTGCCAAGGTTCCTGCCCCTCCACTTTCTTCTTCAATGACACTATGGTAGATGATATCCCCTTTAATAGGAATTCCTAATTCATAAATCCCTTTTAAGGCAAAGAGCATCGCAGCGTTTCCACCTTTCATATCTGTAGAACCACGCCCATATATTTTTCCGTCTTCTACTCGACCGGAGTAAGGATCATCAGTCCAATTGGATAAATCACCTTCCGGTACCACGTCAATATGCCCATTCAACACAAGAGAATGGCCACCACCAGTTCCTTTTTTCACACCAACCACATTCGGACTTCCCACAAAAGATTCCCTAGCTGAAATAAAGGCCGAATGGGAGGTTAGTTCTTCTCCACCTGGTTCCCACATATCTACTGTATAATTTAACTCTTTTAAATATTGGCTGACAAAATGCTGAATTCCTAATTCATTTAACTGAGTGGAAGGTTCTTGGACCATCTGTGAAACTAAGTCACATAACTGCTCTTCGTTTTTTTTCATCCAGTCTTTTAATAATTTTTCATTATTCATTATATATCCCCCTCAAATCTGGATATCAGATTTAGATGTTCAGAGATTGTGAGGGTTGCCCCCGTATTACATATAACGTCTTCAATGGTAAATGGATTGAACACTTCACATAGTTCCAGTCCGTCCTTTTTTACGTTTATCACTGCCATATCTGTAATAATCATATCCACACAAGTTTTTGCTGTTAAGGGTAAGGAACATTGTTTTACGATCTTTGGTTTTTCGAATTTATCTGTATGATTCATTAGAATGATGACCTTTTTTGCTTTTTGAGCTAATTCAATTGCTCCCCCCATCCCCGGAACCCGTTTTCCAGGTACAATCCAATTAGCCAAATCTCCTTTCTCACTTACTTCTAATGCCCCTAAGATTGTCATATCTAAAAACCCCCTGCGAATAAGGGCAAATGCCATTGCACTGTCAAAATAGGAAGCTCCTGAAACGGTGGTGATGGGAAATCCCCCTGCATTACATAAAAGGGGATTTTCTTCCCCTGCTTTCGGACTTGGTCCTGTTCCAAGAATTCCATTCTCCGCGTGGAACATTACGGGGATATCTCCTACAAAATCTGCAACTAGAGTGGGAATGCCAATACCAAGATTAACAATCATACCTGGTTTAATTTCTTCCGCAGCACGTTTGGCAATTTTATTTCTTATTTCTTTTCCCAAGCCCACGTCCAATTCACCCCTTCACTTTGAACAATATAGTCTACGAAAGCACCTGGTGTAATTATTTCTTCCGGATGAAGTTCCCCTGTGTCAACGATTTTCTCTACTTCAGCAATCGTAATATCACCCGCCATTGCAACTAACGGATTCGTATTTCTAGCACTTGTATCATAAACTAGGTTTCCAAAACGATCTCCCTTTTTCGCATAAACAAAAGAAACATTCGCAGTTAATGCAGGCTCTACTAGAAAAGGTTTCTCATTTATAACAATCTTCTGTTTCCCGTTTTCAACGATTGGGTTAGCCACTCCCACATCCACCAGTACACCTCCAAGTCCAACTCCACCTGCCCGGATCCGCTCTGCTAACGTTCCTTGTGGGGAAAAAATGACTTCAAGATCCCCATCTGTCATCTGTTTCCCTGCATTTGGATTGGATCCGATATGACTTGCAATCAGCTTTTTAATTCTTTTCTCCGTTACGAGTTTCCCTACGCCAATTTGGGGAAATCCCGCATCGTTACATATTAAGGTAAGTTGATGAACATTACTTTTCATCAGTTCATTAATAATAGATGGGGGATTCCCCACTCCACCAAACCCACCCACCATTATTGTCATTCCAGATGAAACATAAGAGGTTACCTCCCTTAGTGGAATCACTTTATTCATCGTACCCACATTGTCTCCCATTCTCCCTTCCCCTTCCCTTACCTCATACAACTGAGTGAAAATACCCTAATACTTGTAATTCATCTTGTATTTCTTTTACGACTTGCTCAAAGACGGAAATTAACCGGTCAATTTCCTCCCCTTTGATCGATAATGGTGGGGCAATAATGACAGCATCCCCTGCCATTCCTTCCATCCCCGCTACCGCAGGATAAACAAGCAAACCTTTTTCCATCGCCTTTGTAACCACTTTTTTTGTGACATTCACTTCGGAAGAAAACGGTAGTTTGTTAAAAATATTGGAGACAAATTCTACTCCGGTCAACAATCCCTTCCCTCTAACATCCCCGATGATTGGATAGTTTTGTTGTAAAATCCGTAAGGCATCTAGAAGATACTCTCCTTTTTTGATTGCACCTTCCACCAACTTATTTTGTTCCATATAGTTTAGAACCGCCAATCCAGCAGCCGTGGACTGAGGATTAGCACTGTAAGTATGTCCGCTCATAATTACTTTGGAACCATAAAAAATTGGTTCCATAATTTTGTCACTTATCATCGTTGCAGCCAACGGAGCGTACCCTGCACTTAATCCCTTCCCCAATGCAATAATGTCAGGAATTACATCCCAATAATCGATGGCAAATTTTTTCCCACAACGTCCGATTCCAGTCATCACTTCATCTGCAATAAATAAAATGTCATGGTGGTCACATATCGCTCTTATTTCTTGATAATAACCATCCGGAGGGACTACTGCTGCTCCAGATGCTCCAATAATCGGTTCTGCTATAAATGCGGCCACTTGATCCGAACCAACTCTTCGAATAGCCCGATCCAATTCCTTTGCGCATAGTAATTGGCACTCTGGATATGTTTGGTGAAAAGGACAACGGTAGCAGTATGGAGGTTCTACTGATGGGAAATCTTCCAATAAGGGGACAAATCTTTCCCTGCGACCAATATGACCTGACATGGATAGTGCACCTAGAGTTATCCCATGATAACTCATCCAACGGGATAACACTTTTGTTTTTGATGGCCTGCCCTTCTCTTGCCAGTATTGTATCGCAACCTTTAAGGCTGTTTCTGTGGCTTCTGACCCACTGTTCACAAAAAACGACCAATTTATATCACCAGGTGCCCACTCCTTCAGCTTCATGGCTAACTTTTCAGCTGGCTCACTCGTAAACTGTGACCTGTAAACAAAGGATACCTTCTCTCCCTGTGCTTTCATCGCTTCGGCGATTTCCATTACCCCATGCCCGATACTTGCTGTGACAGCTCCGGAAGAACCGTCAATATATTCCTTTCCGTCCACATCATATAAGTAAATTCCTTTTCCATATTCCGCCTGAGGGTACTCCTCATCGAGAAAAGGTTTTATTAAATAACTCCTTTGCACTTTTGACACCTCCCATACATTTCATAGAAAACCATTGTTTTAACTAAATCAAACCCGTAAACTAAAATGGAATAGATTACTTCCATCGTATTCAATTTTAAACTTTCTGACTATTCTATCTTTTGTTTAAATTTTTCCTTTTCTTTTTATACAATTTGTATAAAAGAGAAGAATCAAATGGTTCTTCGGAGGTGAAAAAATGCTTACTATATATGAAGCAATGCAATTACCAGCTTTAAGGGGAACGAAATTAATTGGGGGATTACAAGGAAAAGAAAATCCGATTAAGTGGGTAACAACAATTGAAATTATAGAAGATATAACCCGTTTCCAAGATGGGGAGTTTGTTGTAACCACTGGTTTTGGTCTAATGGATAATCCCGTTTACAGGCTCAGACTAATTGAATTAATTCGATTAAAAAAGCTTTCAGGGCTTGCTTTATATACAGGATTTTATATTGAGACTATTCCGGAAAACATCATTAAAGAAGCAGATAAAGTACATTTACCATTAATTGAGATTCCGAACTCCATCAACTTTTCCACCATTACAAAAGCAATTGTAGAACAAATTGGAAATAAACAGATGCGCCTTCTGCAGGACTCATTAAAAATTCATAAAGAAATGACGAAATTAGCCGTCAACAACGATGGACTAGAGGAAGTATTGGAAAAACTCAGTCCGCTGACGGAAACAAGCTTATGTGTTTTTGACGATGTTGGACAGTTATTAGCGTTAAAAAATATCCATTTCCAAGAGATGTACGTGGAAGAAAGCTGGATTATCATTGATGGACAGAAACATGACTTGACTAACTTATTTCAATCGGGGAACGATAAATCCATTAATCTCATTCAATGGGGGGATATTTATTGTTTTTTATCACCAATTAAATCAGATTACTTCACATATGGATTTCTTTTAGCCATTCAAAAAAAGCAAGTATGGTCAGAAATGGATGATATTATTATGGACCATGTTTCCACCTTAATCGGAATTGAACTCGTAAAACAATATGCTATTGAAGAAACGAGAGTCCGCCTTCAGGGGGAGCTCGTGGAAGAGATTTTAATGAGAGACCATTTAAATAAAGAAACGGCAATTAAACGGGGGAAAAAATTAGGGTTTGATCTGACTAAATCCCATGCTGTATTGTTTTTTAAGTTTACTCCTAACGGAACAACCCAGGAAGACAGGGATTGGGGTAATCATCTCTATTACATCGTTGCCAAACTTTTATCAAGTACAAACCGTCAATATATTTTATTACCTAAAGTAAATGAATTATATTCTTTAATTGAAGTAGATCTCTCTGAAAAAATAATAGAAAAAGATAAAATGAAACAATTAGCCGATCAAATTTTACACCGATGGTGCCATCATTTCAAAGAAAAGATCATGATCGGAATAGGAAATGCCTATCAAGAAATAAATGATGTTGCGGCAAGTGCAAAAGAGGCAGAATCCGCTGTAAAGTATGCCCCTTTATTACTTAAAGAGGCGAGTGTGATACATTTTGAAGAACTAGGATTCTATCAAATGCTGATAAGAATGTATGATTCCGGTATTTCTTTACAGGCATTCTATGAAACATACTTAGGCAATCTTATTCAAAATAAACAGCACCGTACCGATTTAATTTTAACTTTAGAAACTTTTCTTGCACATAATTGTAATATTCAACAGACTGCTGCCAACTTATATATTCATCGTCACACGTTAAAATATCGTTTGTCACAAATTGAAAAACGCACTGGGTTCACATTGCAATCACCTGATGATCGGATGAATCTGCACCTTGCAATCCTTGCATACAAATTTGTTCAACTGCAGAAACGGCAAAATTAAGAAGCGTCCCTCTAAAGATAAACAAAGCGCAGGCGGCGCCTTACGCTTTGTTTATTGAGCTTTGTTTATGTTCATGTTGATTTCAACGAAATAGTACTCCCTTTCCCCTCGTGTTGCAGACATCGATTTAACTAACTAAAACAATCTGAGATAAAGCAACTTCTGCCTCTAACATAGCCTTAATGTGTCAATGTTATAGTACTATTCCCCTTTAGATCATAATGCTCACCTAGTACTGCCATTTTTACACTTAAGTCTGTTTCATTCGTAATCGTTATCATTTCCTGATCTACTTGGACATGGAGACGAGCCCCCCTGAACAGGACTTTAAATGAAAAGGATTTCCACTGACCAGGGATAAATGGATTTAATACGATATTATCATTTATTACTTTGAATCCGCCAAAACCTTCCACTACAGACATCCACGTTCCTGCCATACTTGTAATATGACATCCATCCTCTGTGTCATTATTATAATTATCTAAATCTAGTCTAGCCGTCCGTAAGTACATTTCATACGCTTTGTCTTTATAACCCAATTCACAAGCAAGGATGGAATGAACACAAGGGGATAAAGATGATTCATGAACTGTTCTCGGCTCATAAAAATCAAAATTCCGTTTTTTGGTTTCCAGATCAAATTCGTTATTCAAAAAATACATCCCCTGAAGGACATCTGCCTGTTTGATGAAGCAAGAGCGTAAAATACGATCCCATGACCAATTTTGATTTAACGGTAAATGCTTTGGATCTAAATCCTTAACATATATTTGTTCTTTATCCAAATAACCATCCTGTTGTAGATAAATTCCCGCTTTTTTATCTATTGGGTAATACATATTTGAAATAATATCTACCCATTTTTTTGTTTCTTCATCCTTTACCTTCAGTTTATCTAGCCAATATTCATATTTTTTTCGGTCCACATCTTTCAAATAATCCAAAACGTAAAGGGTATATTCTAATGTCCAGCTTGCAATTCTGTTGGTATACCAATTATTATTCACATTATTATCGTACTCATTAGGTCCTGTAACTCCAAGGATCATATAGACTTTTTTATGGGGAACATAATTAACTCGTTCTTCCCAAAAACGGGAGATTTCCACTAACACTTCGATCCCGTGTTCTTTTAGATACGTTTTATCGCCAGTGTAATTTACATAATTATATATGGCGTATGCAATAGCCCCATTACGATGTATTTCCTCAAAGGTTATTTCCCACTCATTATGGCATTCCTCCCCATTCATTGTTACCATTGGATAGAGGGCGCCTTTTTCAAACCCCAATTTTCTAGCATTTTCAATTGCTTTTTCTAAATGTTTCTTACGGTAGATTAGTAAATTTCTAGCTATTTTTTGATCTGCTGTTGCCAAATAGAAAGGTAAACAGTATGCTTCTGTGTCCCAATATGTACTCCCTCCATATTTTTCACCAGTAAACCCTTTAGGTCCTATATTTAGTCTATCATCTTCTCCTGTATACGTTTGGTTTAACTGAAAAATATTGAAACGAATTCCCTGTTGTGCAGCAACATCCCCTTTTATCTCAATGTCGCTATCTCTCCATTTCAACGCCCAGGCTTCCCTCTGTTCTGACTTTAATTGATGGAATCCCTTCGCTAACGCCTGCTTCACTTCTTTTTCACTGACCATTTTCAACTCATCTATTTTGTAATCACGATTCGTAACGTTTGCTACGTATTTATAAATAGTAGTCACTTTTCCTGTTTCCAATGGTACTTCATAAGAGATACCAGCATATTTCTCTCTATTGTATCCTTCTGCCAAAACATCAATCGGATTATTATTTAGAGAGAATCTTGTCTCCATCGTGGAACACACATGGAAATCAAGCTTTTTTGTTTTTACAATTACCGTTCCAGAATGATCCTTTACTTCACTTAATACAGGATCCCAAAACTTTTCATCATAATTGGCATCTTTGTTTTTTATGTCACCATCTAAATACGAGGTAACGGACATTGTTCCACTAAAGTTCATAGGTTCAATGGTATATTCCAACGCACCTATTTCTTTTTGGGCCATACTTACAAACCTGGTTGCAGTAACTTTTATTTGGTTTCCATTTGGAAATTCCGCAGTGAATTTACGGGAAAGATACCCTTCTTTCATATTAAGTTCCCTCAAAAAACCTGAAACTTTAACTTTATTTAAATCTAGTGTTTGACCTTCAACAACAATATTCAATCCAATCCAATTAGTAGCATTCAATACTTTTGCAAAGTACTCAGGATATCCGTTTTTCCACCAACCTACCCTCGTTTTATCAGGGTAATAAACACCTGCTAAATAGCTCCCTTGAAGACTTTTTCCGGTGTATGTTTCTTCGAAATTTGCTCTCTGTCCCATATGGCCATTTCCGATACTAAATATACTCTCCGATATTTCATGTTTCTCAGGATCAAACCCTTCTTCAATGATAGACCATTCACTTTCTTTCAAATAAGGTTTCATCGAAATAACCTCCCCTTCTCTAAAATGCAACCGTTTGCACTCTTGCACTAAAAAAAATTACCTTCTCAACAATCTATTTAATGACATTTCTGACATGGATATAATGTAGTCATCTGCTCCTTTTAAAATGCCCTTCTCCCCAACAGCAATGACATACATTCCTGCTTTTTTTGCTGCTTCAATTCCCGATTGTGCGTCTTCAAATACTACACAGGAAGATGGGTCAGCATCCACTGCTTGAGCACCCAAAACAAAAACTTCCGGATCTGGCTTTGCCTTAGCGACATTTGTCCCATCGATAATACTATCAAATAAAGGAAGTAAATTTATCTGTTTTAAAATTCTTTTTGCATTTTTACTGGCAGAACCCAACACAACTGGAATTTTTTTTTGTTTTAATTCTATTAAAAATTCACTTACACCAGGTAAAATCTCTGAAGTGTCCATCTTTGAAATAAGCGAAACATAATGTTTGTTTTTTTGAGAGGCAAGCTTCAGCTTATCCGTTTCCGTTAACTGAACTCCTCCAATCTCAAGGAGTATGTTCAAAGAATCCATTCGACTGACTCCTTTTAATCTCTCATTCTCCTTTTCTGTGAAACTGAACCCCATTTCAGATGCTAATTCCTTCCATGCCTGATAATGGTATTTAGCAGTATCCACAAGAACACCATCTAAATCAAATATGACTGCACTCGGTTTTTCCACACTTATCCCCTCCATCATAGCATCTCCACTTCCATTCTAGCTCACAAGCACTAAAAAGGAAAGCGTTTTTACAAATTTAATTTTTCTTCTTATTTCCTTTTAAAATTGTAAATTAAAAACCCTTATAAAATAAGGATTAAAAGCAAATAATAATGGAATAAATCAGTAATAAATTGGAGGGAAATCGTTTGCGTAAATATACTATTTCTAAAGAAAAGAACGAAAATTTCAAGCGTCATAACGATCACAAAGATGGCAGAATTCATTATCAAGTTTATTTACAGGAAGACCGTCCTCCTCAACCGAAGGAAGTGGATGAGATTGAATATTAAAAGTCGAATCGTGTGTTTTATTGATGAATTATGACTTATTTGTTAGAATCTCTTCCACTTCGATAAAGAATATAAGATAATAGGATTAGCTAGTTATACAACAATGATGGAGTGTTCCCATGTCTATAAAAAATCAAATTGAAACGAAAAGAAAAGAATTAATAATTATTGCTAAGGAACACGGTTTATCTTCGAAACACACTTTACGTTGTTCAGAAGAATTGGACAAGTTAATCCTGCTCTACCAGCAGAAGGATTTGCATTAATTAAAAATAGAAATACATTAGCTAAAAAACAAAGCTCAATAGGTTTTTAATGGCCTATTGAGCTTTTTTTTACCTTATCATATCTTCCAATGCTTTTTTAATATTTATATTTCCATATCCATAATATGGATCATAACCCTTTGGGCCAAGATCGTCACTGGTAGTCCTTATTAAATGGTATACTTCATCATTCGTTATGGAAGGGTCAACAGAGCGGATTAATCCAGCCATTCCTGCAACATGGGGTGATGCCATTGATGTTCCACTCATCATGACATACTGATTTCCAGGAAACGTACTCGCTATATGTTCCCCTGGAGCACTCACATCAATATGATTACCGTAATTGGAAAAGAAGGCCCTTTCCCGATGAGGATCCACTGCGGCCACAGCTAGAACTTCCTCATATGCAGCAGGATACATTGGTGTATCAATATTATCATTTCCAGAGGCAGCAATTAGAACTACATCGTTTTCATATGCGTACCGTATGGCTTCATACATAATATCAGAATGATGACTATCTCCTAAACTGAGATTGATGACTTTCGCACCATGATCAACAGCCCATGCAATTCCTTTTGCAATAGTAAAGGAATTTCCTTCTGCATTGTGATCTAACACTTTTACGGCCAGTAAGGGATTGTTCCACGATATACCTGCCACTCCGTCCAAATTATTTGTAATTGCACCAGCTACTCCAGCCACATGTGTACCGTGACCATGATCATCTTCATAAGCACGGTTATCTTCAAAGGCGTTGTACCCATCTAATATTTTTTCTGCTAAGTCAAAGTGATCTGGATCAATACCACTGTCTACAATAGCAATGGGAATTTGATCTTGACCAGTTGTTATTTGCCAACCTTGTTCTGCGTGTATTTGTGAAAAATTCCATTGATAAGGGTCATAGAATTCGTCATTTGGAGTAGGGTTTCTCCGATATGGTGAAACCCTTCTTGCGCCTCCATCATCAGTAGTTCTTTTATGGACATATTGTTTTGAGAATGTATAGTTTGGTTCAATATCAGTAACTGAGGCGTCTGCTTGTAAATCCCTTACCATTTCCTCGGTTGTACGATTTATATCCCTAACAATTAAATGATCATTAAATTTATCTATGATTTTGAGATTATTTTCCATTGCCCATGTGCTACGGTCTACATCTGGAACAAGCTCAACGATAACTTCACTTTCTTTATAGTGTTGTTCATCTGTAGGGGTATCATCGCTTTTGACATATAAATCCCAACCAATCTCCGGTACCTCTTTTTTTGCATAAGGCAATTCTGTCTCTTCTTCAGACAATGAGATATCCTGACTATCCCCAATAAAAAATTGACCATTAGCATCCGATAAAGTGGCAACGTCTTTAATAAACTTTTCAATAAAGGATAAATCAATTTCTCCAACAACCATCTTCCCATCATCTCCCTCAACCCCTATTAGGAGACGTTTTGTACCATGATGAATAAAAGGGTCTGAAAGAGTCGTCCCGTTATCTTTTTGATGAGCAAGTTTCTTTTTTGGATTTTGAGAAACTTCCCCAAGTTTCAATGTCTCCTTATTCCCATCAATATGAACGAATCCATGTATATGAGGATGATCATTAACTTCCTGTAACATCTTGTCGGATTCATCTTCACTTTCTCCAGCATGTATCCAACTTAACAAGTCTTCTTCCACTTGGTGCAGAAACATTTCAATCGTAAAAGAAAGATCCTCTGCCATCAACTCATCCATCGAAGCACGGAAAGTCACATCTTGTCCCTGTTGAGCTTCTTGAAAATTAGGTTGTCCCAATTGATTTTCCGTGTTCAAATGATCGGATGCAAACCAAATTCCTAATACGGTTAGTAAAACAATACTGAATAAAATGGTTAAACGTCTTAAAGAATTCATGGAAACCTACTCCCTTTATTTAGGCTATTGGATAGGATACCCATAATAAAAGTTACTATGAGAAAAATAAGAAAAGCGTAATCGCCTAAGGTCACGGGCGAAAGTCACTGGAAGGACTTTGACAGAAGCCGCTTTTTGGCTTCTGAAAAGGCATGAAGTGATCCGAGCCCGTAGGCGATGGAGCTGGACAACTTGCCCGAAGGTGCAAAAATTTATGCTTTCTTACCTTTTAAGAAAAGCACAAGCGCCTAAGAACACGAGCGTAGGGCAGTGCAGGAATAACAACTAGAAGTCCGCTCTTTGACTTCAGTTGTCATTTCCGAAGTGCCCCGTAGCGAGTAGGCGCTGGAGCTAGACAATGAAAAGCACAAGCGCCTAAGAACACGAGCGTAGGGCAGTGCAGGAATGACAACTAGAAGTCCGCTCTTTGACTTCGGTACGTTCTTTCGATAAAAAGGCCTTAGCTTAAATGCTAAGACCTTCAACAGTAATTTATTTACGTATAATAAGGAGAAATGAAAAGATAAACCAACACACCAGTTAAACTCACATAAAGCCATAAAGGCATTGTCCATCGAACCCATTTTCTGTGTCTCTCCACTTCTCTTTTATAACCAGAAAAGAAACTCATCAAAGCTAGAGGTACAATAACTGCTGCTAACACAATATGAGTGATTAAAATAAAGTAATAAATTGCTGCAATCACACCTGTACCGCCGTAAGTCGTTGATTCCGCCATAAAGTGATAGGTCACATAGGACAGGAGGAAGAATGTCGTTGTTGTAAAAGCAGCATAGATAAACCTCTGATGGAGAGCAATGTTTCCTTTACGAATTGCGACGAGAGCACAAATTAAAAACAAAAAAGTAAAACTATTTAATGTGGCATTCACTAAAGGGAGGGATTTTATATAAGCCGGTAACTCCCCTTGATACCCTGGTACAAATGATAGGAAGACAATCAGTAAATTAATAACAATGGTTAAAATAATGACAGTAATCTTATCGTATTTTAGTATTTTATCCCAAATATTTTTCAATAAAAACACTCACTTTCCATGACTTAAATATCAACAGAAACTCTATTTGATACCTTCTTGTTATAACTTTGTAGGCTTCACTTTATTCACCTTCTCATTACGGAAACTTTGCTCAAATTTATCAATTAATTGATTAATATCTTCTTTCTTTTCCTTTATTCCAAACTTTCTCCTTTTTTCACGCTTTAATACACGTATTAGTATTTGTTTATCTTTTTTTGTTAATAACATGAGAATACACTCCTTTAATGTGAAGGAAATTATATCTATTATTCTAGCATGCTTTTAACTTTCCATAAATCCAATGGACCTTCTTTTACTTAAACATTTGCACTGGATTTATTAACGTGACTATCTTGCCACTTCAGAACAATCAATAATGAGATGGCAGCAAAGAAAAATAATGTGGATGATATATAAAACACACTGGTGATGGACCAATAACCTGAAATAATCCCCCCCACTACTGGACCGACAACATTTCCCAAAAAACGAAAACTTTGATTGTATCCTAGAACCTCTCCTTGTACAGATAATGGAACTGCCCGGCGAATATAAGCTGTAGCACAAGGGATGATACCACCGATTTGTACACCGAATAAAAACCTCAATACCACTAACTGCCAAATATTAGTTACAAAAGCTTGGGGCAGAAAAAAGAGGCCCGCTAGAGTTAAACATATTAAGAGAACTTTATCATGTCCGATTCGATCCCCTAATATTCCCCAAGATCTTGTGGCGGTTAAATTACCAAGACCTGTGACTGAAAACGCCAATCCTGCTAAAAAAGCTACATTTTCAACTGTCATCATTTGATTAACATACAATGCCAGTTGAGGCTGTATGCTAAAATTAGCCGTTTGAATAATAAAAGATATGATCATTACCATCATCAAAACACGGTTTTGTATGATAAGTTGAAGAACTTCAACCATACTTCTCTTTTCTTTTTCTTTAATTACTTGTTCTGTTCTTACTTCCTTAATACCAATTAATACGACCGTAGTAGCCCCAGCAATGACTATTGCAGTAATAAGGAACGTATAAGTGAATCCAACGGAATCCGCTAATGCACCACCTATCAGTGGGCCAAACAGACCTCCACTGACTGTTCCCATTTGTAAAGTGCCTAGGACACGCCCTGCCTCTTCCTTTTTGGTTTGGGAAGAGATTAGTGCCATGGACATTGGGATAAAACCAGTTACAATTCCCATAAATAACCTTAAGACAAATAAGTCAATAACGGAAGAAACATAACCCATGAGATAAATGGAGAAAGCAATGCCAAAGCCTGTAATAACTAGTATTTTTTTTCGGCCAAACTTATCTCCAAATCTTCCCCAAAATGGAGAAACAAAAAACGCAATCAGAAAGGTAATTCCAAATACAAATCCTGACCACCTTTGTACATAGGCATCTGAATATTCTCCAAAAGTTTCGATATATAGGGATAAAAACGGTAAGACCATCGTTGCACTTGCTGCAACAAAAAAATTTGCCAAGCACATAATTAGCAAATTACGTTTCTCTATAGAGATGATAAACACCTACTCTGAATTTATTTCGACTGACTAAATATATTATAGCAACTTTCACAACAAAAGAAAAACAATTGGCAATATCTTAGCCAATTGTTAAAATGAAAACCATCTTTTCAAAAAGTGAGTAATACCATATAGAAATAAAAACACTCCAGTAAACAAAAAAAAGAGTAAAAGGAAAGTTTCATGAACCATCCATCCCAATTGATGATAAACTGTGTTATAATCCAATATTCCAGAAGCACCGTAGGATAACATTAAAAAACCAATTCCCGTAAAAAATATTGGAAACAAATACATTGTCCTTTGCATGTCTTTTTCCTTTACTCTTGGACGGGGAGGTTCATCCCCTTTTCTTTTCTTCTCTTTACTCAACAGGATAATGATCAGAAAAGCAACTGTTAGGGATAGAATCAAATAAATAATCGATCTGGAAATCAAACTGATAAAGGCAAAGAATAATAGAAGTGTTGCTATACGATAGCTTTTTATCCGATTCACTGTACCGCTCCCCGATGTCATCCATTTATACGAAAAGGTATCAAAATCCCGAATTGACTGTTTCGGGATTTTGAGAATATAGCCTTACTGATGTTTTTCTAAAAAAGAAAGCATCCTTTCATAAACCTTGATCTCGTTCTCCTTTTTAGAAAACCCGTGCCCTTCATCATCTAACACAAAATACTCTACTTCTGTTCCCTGATTCTTCAATGCTTCCACAATCTGATCTGATTCCTCTTTTACAACCCTCGGATCGTTGGCACCTTGTATCACAAGCATTGGTTTAGTCATGGACTGGAGGTAGGTAATTGGAGAATCCTTCTCTAAACGGTCCTTATCCCTTTCAGGATTTCCGAGCCACCTCTCCATAATCGGTTTCCAATGTTCAGGTACGGAATTGATAAATGTAAATAAATTAGAAACTCCAAATATATCTACAACTGCGCGGAAATATTCACTATGACGTCCAGCCAAGAGAAGTGACATATAACCACCGTAACTTCCCCCAACCACAAACAATTTATCACGATCACATTTTCCAGTCTCAAACAACCACTCGATTCCGTAAACGCAATCTAAACGGGGCCCCTCTCCCCAATCCTGCTCCACTAGTTTCTTAAAAGAAGCCCCATAGCCTGTACTTCCACGGAAATTAGGTGCAAATATGGAATAGCCCCTATTAAGAAAACATTGAAACATTGCCCTAAATTCTTTGCGTTCCGCAGCTTGTGGACCACCGTGCGGCCAAAAAATCACGTGTCCGTTATCTTGTTCCTGGTTACTTTCAAACCATAAAGCCTCAATTTTTTTCCCGTCAAATGAGGAATAGGAAACAACAGCTGGATCAACAAGATGCTCCTGATTTAATCCAAGAACACGATTATCAGTGAGTTTCTCCCATTTGTCCTCCACATTTAGAAGGTAAATGTTAAAAGGTTCCGTTGCACTTCTTCCTAAAAGATACACATTTCCCTTTTTAGAGACTTTCATTTGATGAAGAGATTCCAATGGACATGGAATTTTTACCGGAGAACTATCCTCCCTACTAAAGCGGTAGAGATGATCTTGCACCCCTTTTTCTGTAATTATAAAAAGGGTCTCAGAATTTTTATGCCACTCTATCTCTTCGACGCTTTCCCCCTCAAACTTGACATATTTCTCCCTTTTTCCCGTAGGAATATGATATTTGATAACATAGCTATATTCTTCCCCAGCATTTGTGATGTATAGAATATGCTCGTTAGAAATGAAGATGGCTTTTGAAAACTCATGAACATCATCAGGATTCTCTGATAGGAAGGTTTCTTCACCAGTCTGTATGTTCTTTAAATACCCCACTTGATATGTATTTGCGAAAGTTTTGGTCAAAACGATATATTCTTCATTTGGAGAAACAGTATTAATAAACGTTGGTGCATTTTCTCCTTCATACAATTCCTGATGTTCCTTTGATTCGAGATCATAAACATATCCCTTTAAAAATTGTGGGTTGCCTTTACTTGTTACATAATAAAGTCTGTTTCCATCTTCACTTAAAGAGCAGAAAAAATCCTTGTCGTCAGGCTCTGCTTCTATTAATTTTTGTCTCATCCCCCCTTCAAAAGGAAGTGCATAAATATGGTAATTTTCATTTCCATCCTCATCAAATCCGCCTAATACATATCTTTTGTGTGGATCTACCTTTAAGAAGTTGCAAGACTGTTCTGTATGCGCATACAAATAAGGAAATCCACTTCCATGTAAGTCAATTGCCCAAACATTCATTTTTCCATTTAAATTAGTGGAAAAAAGCAGTTTCTCTTCCTGATCACTAACCGTAAAGTTTGTAATAACATACGTGCGAAAAAATTGCTCTACCGTTGGTTTTGAAAATGAAATCAATTTTCTCATCCTCTCAGAGATTTATTGTATTTATATATTCATTATATTACAGTTGAAAACTAGTAAAACCTACCTTAGTTGGAATTAGCATCCGTCTCCAGACCTACTGGTTGCCTTAAAAACTCTTTTAATTCTTCATACCTTTTTTCAGCCTGATGATATCCATGATCATAAAGTGCCTGTAACTTCTCTTTATCTTTTTCAAGCCTTGTGACATTACGTAAATCATCTGGACGAAAGACAAACGCCCTTCCTTCCCTTTCAAGCTTTTGTACTTTTTCTATCGAATCATTATATAGTTTCGACCGTGTTTCAATAATATTAATTAGTCCTCTATAAGCTCCATATTTTTTCCGATAAATCCATTTTCCTCGAGTGATCGGTTTTTTAATATATCCATCACATTGGGTCAGGATAACTACGTGCTTTTCATTACCATCCATCAGTGATTTATTTATTGGAATAGGATCGCTAATCCCACCATCTAACAGTAGACGGTTATCATGCTCAATGATCGGTGCAATCATAGGTAAAGAACAGGAGGCACGTAAAATCTTATTTAAATCTGCCCCTAATTCCGACTTTTCATAGTATATGGTTTCTCCTGTTTTACAATCTGTTGTACCGATGTAAAAAGCCTGTTCAGAATTAAAAAAGGTATCGTAATCAAAGGGATTGTTCTGATTAGGAATTTGATCAAAAATTAAATCCATATTAAATAATTCCCCTACTCTAAAAAACCTTTTTATAGAAATATAATCAGGATGCCCTGCATATCCGACAGTTACCGCTTTATTCCTTCCATATTGTTTGGAAATATAAGAAGAGGCATTACAGGCACCTGCTGAAACAGCAGCGATATATGGAAAATGAATACTTCTCTCAAGGAAAAATTCCAATATCCCCCCTGTATAAACACCACGCATACCGCCCCCTTCTAATACTAAACCTGTCTTCCTCACATCCCTCTCCCCCTTCTGTCTATTCTTTTATTGTAACGAATGGACCTATATACCTCAAATAAATTTAGACATTAGCCTTCTTCCTATGTAGTGAGCAAAACATGAAATGCGGTCCTGTTATCAATACAAAAAGCTGCCCCTATAGAGAAAAAAAACTATGGAACAGCCCTGTATAACTATTATTTTTCGTCTGTATAATACATCAGTGCAAGTGCTCCAGGTCCCGTATGTGTACTTATAATTGGAGTCGTATCCACAATGGTGACATCTTTAAAATCCTTAATTTCTTTTAAGGCATCGATGACCTGATTTGCTAATTCCCTCGCTTCCACCTGCGCAATCCCAATCCCTTTTAAAATTCTTCCAGATGTCTCTTCCTCAAATTTCTTTTTCATAAATCTTATCATTTGAACGTAAGTTCTCACTTTTGTAACCGGTGTATACACTCCATCATCTAAAGATGCAATCGGCTTAATTTTTAATAATGACCCTACTAACGCTTGTCCCCTGCCGATTCTACCACCTTTCACAAGGTATTCAAGTGTATCTACCATGATATATAATGATGTATGTTTACGAATTTTTTCTAATCTTGTAACAATCTCCTCAGCGGATGCACCATCATTGGCCATTTTTGCTGCTTCTTTTACTTGGAAACTTAGTGCTATCGAAATAAATGAGGAATCAATGACAGTAACTTCACTAGTTGTCATATCGGCAGCAGTTTTGGCCGAAGTGTATGTTCCACTCATACCACTTGTCATATGTATGGAAATAATCTCACTTCCATCTTCCCCTAATTTGTCGTAAACTTCTAAAAAAGAACCTACAGATGGTTGAGAACTTTGAGGGATCTCTTCTGCTTTCACTAGCAAATCCACAAATTCTTTAGATGTAATATCTACTCCATCAATATAGGATTTTCCATTGATTGTTACAGATAATGGTACGATTGTAACTCCTAAACTATCCATTTCCTTTTTCGGTAAATCAACGGTGGAATCTGTGACAATTTTCACTTTATTATTCATGTCAGCACCCCTTTAATTGAGTAAAGTTCAATTATTATCATACTATATCAATTGAATGTTGTTAAGTTTTTACTATAATACTAGAGTTCATTAGAAAAGCGCAAGGCGCCTATGATCACGAGCGTAGGGCAGTGGAGGAATGACAACTAGAAGTCCGCTCTTTGACTTCAGTTGTCACTTCCGAAGTGCCCCGCAGCGAGTAGGCGGTGGAGCTAGACAACTTGCCCGAAGGTGCAAAAACTTATGCTTTCTTACCTTTTAAGAAAAGCGCAAGCGCCTATGATCACGAGCGAAAGTCACTGGAGTTAGACAACGATAAGAAACTTTATATTATTATCTTTTAAAAAAATCATTTAAGTAAAATTAACTAGTTTTCTTCAACAATAAATATGGTAGAATTAAAATCACTGTTATTTTTCGACATCTTCTTACATGAAAGGAGGCAGACTTTTGAGCCAACAATACCATGCTCCGTTTATCTCGGTGGAAGGACCAATAGGTGTTGGAAAAACTTCCCTTGCCACTCGGTTATCTGAACATTTTCAGTTCCACATCTTAAAGGAAATAGTGGACGAAAATCCATTTTTAAGTAAGTTTTATGAAGATATTCAAGAATGGAGTTTTCAAACAGAAATGTTTTTCCTCTGTAATCGATATAAACAACTGGAGGATACATATGAGCAGTACCTTTCTAGGGGAGAAGCGGTTGTTAGCGACTATCACATCTTTAAAAATCTATTATTTGCAAAACAGACACTACGATCCGAGCACTTTGATAAATATGATAGAATTTATAGAATATTAACAAATGATTTACCTCGTCCTAATTTAATTATTCATTTACATGCAAGCCTTCCAACCATACTGGAACGGATTGAAATGCGCGGGAGATTAATGGAACAATCTATCAGTCCCTCTTATTTAAATCAATTGTCTGAAGACTATCATCAATTTATTAAAGATCACCGTAGAGTTTATCCACAAATCCCCATCCTGTCATTTAATGGGGACGAAATGGACTTTGTAAATAATGAAGAAGACCTGAAACTAATCATAGATCAGGTAAACGAAATTGTTGTTAAAAAGCAAGAATCATTTTTTTAGTACATGGGGTGGAATAAATGGGAACTATAAAGCATCAA
Organism: Evansella tamaricis; assembly: GCF_019042215.1. Taxonomy (GTDB): domain Bacteria; phylum Bacillota; class Bacilli; order Bacillales; family Salisediminibacteriaceae; genus Evansella; species Evansella tamaricis. Next base: position 25,046 of record NZ_JAHQCS010000066.1, read on the forward strand.
TTACGTACAAACTCATTGATAACGTTAGCTGGGACCGTTGGTGTCGGTAAGTCCTCACTTACAAATGCACTAAGTGATGCCTTAGGATTTGAACCTTCTTTTGAAAAGGTAGACGGGAATCCATACTTAGAAGATTATTATCGGGATTTTAAGACATGGTCCTTCCATTTACAAATTTATTTTCTAGCCGAACGATTTAAACAACAGAAGCAAATGTTTGAAAGTAATATTGGATATGTTCAAGACAGAAGTATATATGAAGACGTGGGGATTTTTGCACAGTTACAATACGATAATGGAAATATGACAACGAGAGATTTTGAAACGTATCATTCCTTATTCAATGCAATGATTATGTCTCCATATTTTCCAAAACCAGATGTCCTAATTTATATTGATGGGGATTTATCCATGATAATTGAAAGAATCAAACAACGTGGAAGAGAAATGGAAATTACTACCCCACATTCTTTCTGGGAAGACCTATACTCCCGCTACAAGGAGTGGATCTTTTCGTTCACAGAATGTCCTATTCTACACTTAGATATTAATTCCTATGACTGCCATGATCAGGAATCCATAGGTGAAATAGTCAGAGGTTTGGAAAAACTGCAAAACAACCCTGATATGAAATATTTAAAACTAGAAAATACAATATATGAGCAGTCGAAGTAACGGCAGTTTGTTAAAGTAATTCTAAGTACTATATAAAATAAAAAACAACTCCATGGGAGTTGTTTTTTATATTTCTGTTGACTGGTCCATTTCCTTTTCTCTCTTAATCTTCCTTCTGTAAACTACTCTCGACAGGCTAATACTCACTTCATAAAGTAGAAGTAATGGAATGATAACTAGCACATCGGACATAAAATCAGGTGGTGAAACTAAAACACTCACTACAACCAATGCAAAATAAGCATACTTTCTATTTATTCTCATACCTTCAGGAGTAATAATACCTATACTTGTTAAAAACATCACTACTAATGGCATTTCAAATAAGATACTAAATGGAAGTGTCATCCGAATGATAAATTGAAAGTACTTATCCGGTGTAAACATAGTGTGAAACATACCTTCCCCTAATCCCATTAAAAAATTTAAAACGAGGGGAATGACCACGAAATAGCCGAAACAAAGTCCGCCTACAAATAGAAGAAACGACGCTGGTATGTAAGTTAAAGTCGCTTTTCTCTCTTTTGCGGTTAAGGCAGGTTTTACGAATAGCCATATTTGTAAGATTAATAAAGGAATCGTAAAGGCGAAAGCGATGATTCCAGCCAAGGAAAAGAACACCCATATAATATCTAATGGACCTAAAATAGTGAGTGTCATATCCAGGTCTTTTACAAACCAATCATAAATGTCCCGTACAAATATAAAGGCAATAATAAAGAAAAAGATAAAGGCAGCGAGTGAAATCATAATCCGCTTTCTTAATTCATCCAGATGATCGAGTAAATTCATACTTTGATCTGACACAACTAGACGCCCCTTAAACATGAAAAAGATGTAAGACGGAAGTTCCTCACATCTTTATCAAAATATATTTAATCTTGCTGTTGTTTTCTTTCCTGACTCTCATCATCTTTTGTTAATTCTTTAGTGGAGTTTTTAAATTCCTTTAACGTTTGTCCCATGGCACGGCCAATTTCAGGAAGTTTCTTGGGACCGAAAATGACTAGGGCAATAACTAAAATTAATATTAAACCTGGAATCCCTATATTCGTTAACATCTTTTTCCCCCCTCTTTTATCCAAACTGGTGGAAAGGATCTTGTATATCTTACTTTAACCATTATAAGGGTAAAAATATGAATTTACTATGATTACAATACATTCTCATATAATTTTCATAATTACCTTCTTTTATAAAGTTATTACTATGTTTATAAAAATTATTTCCCTATGTTTTTCTCCACCGATACTATTTCAAATGATATAATAAGTAGGATATGATGAACATTAAAGGAGTAACTTATGTATATAGTTATTATTAATTCATATTCCGGTCAGCGACGTTATAAAAAAGTCGTTCGTCAACTGGAGAAAAAGTTGCGTAAACCATTTGTATCATACTTTACTGATCAATATCAAGAAGATACACTATGGGACAACATCCATCAAAAACTAAATGATCTTGGGAATAAATTAGATGGTGTAATTGTAGTAGGTGGAGATGGAACACTGCATTATGTTGTTAACCACCTCCAAGATTACAATGTGCCCTATGGTCTAGTTGCCTCGGGATCTGGCAATGATTTTGGACGGGCACTCAAAATTCCAAGGAATATATCAAAGGCGATTGAAAGAATTAATTCCAATAACCCAGAAGAATACGACATCATAAATGCAAATGGAAAAAAAGTGTTATCTGTTGTGGGGATTGGGGTAGATGCGGAAACTGCTATTAGATGTCAGACTTCCCGTTTGAAAAAATTACTGAATCGTGCTTTCCTTGGGAGACTTACTTATTTAATGGTATTTTTTCAAACAATTAGACACTATGAACCCATGGAACTGGAAATCACAGATGAAAAAGGAACAGTACATCAATTTAATAATGTTTGGCTGACTGCACTTGGGAATACATCCTATTACGGGGGGGGAATCCCCATTTGCCCAGATGCTGACCCACAAGATAGTCAAATTGAATATGTCATAATTCATACATTGCCTCTAGCAAAGGTTTTAATGCGAGCGTTACCTGCAGTTTTTCTCAAAAAGCATCAAAATTTATCATGTGTTACCATACTTAAGGGAACTAAATTCCATATTAAATCAAAGAATAAAGAAGTGCCTGTCCAAGGAGATGGGGAAGAAATTGGTACAACACCTGCATGCATCCGTATCTTACCAAATGCAATACGCATCTTCTAAAATAAATATAATGAAAAGCTGTTTTTTTGTAACGTTTTACACCTAAAACAGCTTTTTCTTTAATTATTATTAATTTTAAACGTATATCTTCGATCCGTAACAGATGGTACATGAGTCCTTTCCAGAAAAGTACAATTATTTTCATTATCTACAATAATAACATTACTTGTTCGAGTTCCATATTCATTACTTTTGATAAAAACAGGGGATAACATTCTTTCAACTTCAGAAAAAGAGTTGTCATTAAAAACCGTTTCATTCTGTAACTCCTCCATTAACTCTTCTTCTAAGTCTACTTGGTTTTTAATTGATAAACTTTTTTTAATCCCTTCCCGAAGCTTGTTTACCTTCGGCCAATTGGAATTTAATGTAGGTGAGTTACTAATTGCATGCAATCCTTCCTTTAAAAGGAATGTTTCATTACTACGATTAGAAACGAAAGTTAAATCTTTTATATCACCATATAAAAGATTATAGCCTCCATATCCCTCTTTGTTGAGGATACTTTCATGAAAACCCCTTGTCCCTTGTAAGTAATTACTGACTAACTCTCCCCTTGAACTAACGTCCTTTGACTCTTTCGATTGTTCCCTGACATTGGTCAAAGCAGCAAACTTTCCCTCTTTTGTTATCCCTAACCACGTACCACCTTTTTCTAAATCAACTCCTGCTAAAATAGACGGGTATTTTCTCCAAAATTGTGCAGCAGCAGTCTTTCGATGATAAAACTCATCCCTATTTGCAACAAATATAAATGGAAAACCAGGATGTTCCTTTATAGCAAAACCAAGAATACACATTTGATCCTCTCCAATTTGCCAACTATTTTTCGTAAATCATTGGCTACTTTAGATTATACTTCTATTTAAATCCCTTACATAGAGATTACAATAGAATGTATTTTTATTTCTATTGTATTTACTTCCTATTTTACGACTTTCAAAAGCTTTTGTTGTTTAGTAAAAAAAGGGAATGTATAATCTAATAGAGGGAAAATGAAACTTAAACGGGGGATTTCTCGTATATACAATCATAGACAACATCATCCAATCCTCATATTAGGAGGTAATAATATGACAAATGAAAATTCATCACAATTAACCAATCAAAACGAATATAGTGAAAAGGAAAATCAGGCTAAACAGTATGTGGAAAAAATCCGGACAGACCAAGACCTCAACAAAATATTAGAGTCCTTAGGTCGAATTGGAACAGATGAACAACTAAAAGCCGGAGAAACGTTAGAAGCCTTAAAACGTCCAGTAAAAGACATGATGAATGATCCTAACCAAGATCTCCCAGATCAGTTATCAAAGTTGAAGGAAATGGTTTCTGAACTTGAACCTAATTATCTAAACGAAGGCAAGTGGAAGCAATTTGTCAACAAACTAGTTCGAAAAAGTCCAATGGAAAAATACGCAAGGAAATATCAAACCATCGAAGCAGAAGTGGAAACAGTCATTGGTGCTCTCTTAAGCGGTAAAGACCGTCTTCAAGAGGATAGTGTGATGTTACATCAATTAAAAGAAGTTGCCAGAGAACGGATTGCAGGTTTAAATAATCAAATAGAAATTGGAAAACAATTGAATACGATGCTAGAGGAAGAATTAACAAAAGAAGAATGGCAAAATGACCCATCCCCAGTGCAAAAGGGTCAGCAAAAAGTTTTATCCCGGGTGAAAAATATGCAACAGGCAGTACTAGTTTTACAGCAGTCATTAGCATCTGTAGATATTATCGTTGAAAATAATGATAAACTGGAAGAAGCCATTTTTAATGCCATTACAATGACAAAAAATATTATTACAGTAACTGCCTCCATTCAACTTGCATTAAGTAATCAAAAGAAAGTAATTGATGCGGTTAGAAACGTGAATCAAACGACGGAAGCCATGCTATTATCCAATGCACAGCTCCTCAAATCAAATACGGAAGAAACACTTAAAACGTTAGAAGAGCCTGCAGTTGCCTTAGAGACGTTTAAGAAAGCTTATGAAGATGTATATGCTGCAATTGAAATGACAGAACAATCCAATTCTAGGATTATTGAATCAAGCAAACATTTCATCGAAGAGATGGAACAGCTAAACGAGCAAATGGAGAGAAAGCTTTTAAATTAACCTAATGTGGAATAGAACGAGGTGAACGTCATGAGCTGGCGTGAGCAAATTTGGGAACAGAAATGGTTTGAAGCGCTTTTACCTAATTATTTAAAACCACTCAGAGACCCACAAGTGGAAACTGAATTTACCAAGGATATGATTGAAGAAGCAGAGGAATTTTTGTCTGACCTCGCTTCTTTATCTGAATTGCCAAGAATAAATAAAACCTTTAAACGAAACATAAAAGGGTTTTTATTCAAGGTGAAAATCAAACCGAAAAAAATCCATTTAGAACTTCTAGATACGAAAAAATCATCAGATTCGGTGAAGAAAAGAATTTATATTACAATCTTTCGAAAACAATTTAAAGCGGAAAATGGAATGGGAAAATGCATTGATTCTACTATCTATTATCAAATTAAGAATAAAACAACAGTTAGAAGTGTACGAAGACATCCGTTATTCCAAACATTGTTTATTCAACTTCACCATTTAGATGTATCTTTGTCTGGGGGAAAACCAGAAGACATTCCCACATTAACGACAAAGGGTTCAGAAAAACTAGCAAATAAAAATGACGAAAAAAACTTAATTATCCAGCAGGCATCAAAGATTTCTACTCATTATCATCACATGGACAGCCTCATTTCAAAAAGACTTAAAAGTCTCCAAGGAACCATTTCCGAATGTTTAAAGGAAATTGAACTTCTGGATCTGGAGGAAAAACATCATGTTAAACGTTTAGTAAATCAAGACCTCCCTAGTCTATTGGAAACTTACCATAGTCTTTCATTTGAACAAAAAAAAGAAAAATATGAAGATGTACTAAACAGTCTTCAATCTATGCAAGATTTCTTGGATAAACTTGCCAAAGATGTTCAATCGTCAAGGATGGATCGAATGGACCACCTTCTCCGATTGAACCGACTAAGATATTCTGAAGATGATTAAGAAGGCTCAAGGCGTAGATGGGAGGCCACTGAAAAAGTATCTTACAACTTTTTCAGTTCCTTTTATTTGTATGGGAATGGCTTCACTCGTCGCTCACCTGATAGGAGAAAACCGCTCCTATCAGGCTTTTTAAAGATTGCGACGGCTACGCTCATTGCTTTTAGGTACAGTAAAAGTGGAAAAGCACCACTTTTTTTCTGTACCCTCTCCAAATGGTGCCTTGAGACAGAAAGTTATTTAGTTACATAGATTTATACTATCAGCATTTTTAGAAGCGGCAGGACAAAAGTGTTTTAAATAATGAGTTATCCGAACGGATTGATAGTATTATACCTCGCTAACTTTGTTTATTGTTCGATCCCAGTTTAAAGGGATTAATAGTTCCAAAACCTTTTTCTATCTGTTTTTACCCTTTCCATTTCCAAACGCATTACCATTTCCCTTATTATTATTGTTTTTTCCTACTGATGGACCATTTTTATTTTCGCGACCTTTTTTATCTTTTATTTCTGTATTTTCTTTCTTCCCTTTTTCCTTATTACCTTTTGTTTCATTCTTCTTGTTCTTTCGTTCCTTCTCAATATTCTCTTCGTCAATGGCTACTTGTATGATTACATCATCCATAGTTGGTTCTTCATCGATAATAACTTCCAATGGTCGTTCCTCTTCCCCTTCATCAAAAACAAGGGATGGATCAATTCCCATTTTACGTAATTTCCTCTCAACATTCCTCGTTAATGCTGCTACAGCTTTTGGATTATCTATTTTTTTTATGTTTTGGAGTAAACTAAGAATGGACGGATGTGGAACCACATCATCTATAGCTTCTCCTTCAAGATCTTCTGCCATTTCTTCTTCCACAATAATTTCGTGCTCCTCCACTGATGAATCCTCTTCTGTTAAAACTACTTCTCCATTGTTTACCACATCATACGGTACCTCTGACGTATATTCTTTTGATAATAAGTAATGATTAAGGGCATCTTCTACCACTGATTCTGCTTCCTCAAACATTCCACCCTTCAATAACGTATTGGCAGTATCCAAACGCTCTTGAGTAAACTGTGCCAATAAATGTGCTTTCCCATAATCACTTAGTGCTAATTTAAATTGTAGTGATTCCATCGCTTCATACACAAAATGAAAGAATGATCCTGGAATAATCCTTTGTACTTGTTGAATCTCTTCTACAGATATGTCATTCTCCTCCAATAATTGAGAAAGATCAACAGATGGAATATCACTGCTATCTTCTGCAAAGCTTGCAATTGGAAGTAACAAAACAGATAAACCAATAATTGAAATTTTGAATAATAATGTCCTTATACTTTTCATTTTTTCACCTCGTTTTATTTTTCTATCATAATGTTCGGTATAAGATTGTAACTTAAGGGGATAAAAATAAAAAAAATTCTCTAATAGGAGACCTATTAGAGAATTAATAATAATTATTTATTCTTTGACTTATTATTTTTCTGACCTGGGTTATCATTATTATGTGGATTTCCCCCACCATTTCCTTTATTATTGCCCTTTCCAGGCGACCCATTTCCTGGACGGTTCTCCCGTATATTATCAGAGATGTTTTTCCCTGAATTGTTGCCCCTTGACTTATCTGCCGCTCGATTGCCGTTCCTATTTTTATTTTCACTCTTCATATCAGAAGGATGTTCTTTTAATTCTGCCTCTCCTTGTTCTTCTTCATTTACAGAACCCTTTTTCTTTCCCTTTCCAGGATTATTATTTGATGGGTGATTCTCCCCTTTTCTGTTCCCTGGATGAATATAGTATTCTATATGATCCTGTTTTGTTTTAAACGATTTATCCTTATCCACATCTGCAGGATCGTGTGATAATTGTTTCCCGTTCTCTGATCGAATAATGGTAATTGTTTCATTTACAACGATGTTTTCTAACTCGATTCCAGCATTCAATTCAAGTTCTTGTATTGTCCTGGCATTGACTTCTTGGAGGTTTAGCTCGATTCCATTTTCTTTCGCCTGTTCAAACAATAAATACTTTGGAGGAGAAATAGAATATTCCTTTGCTTCTGCCAATAATTCTTGATCAACAGTCAAAGAAATAAAATTAACAGCATATTTCTCTTGCATTCGTTGAGTCCATATTTCATAGTCTTCTCCCCAGAACTCATCTATCGTTAATATTTTCGGACTGGTAATATATATATCATTCCAGTCTGAAAGATACCCCATCTTATTCCCTTCCTCAATGACAACAGTCATTGCTTCATTCAGAGACAACCCCTCTAAGTCTGTAGTAATTTGAGTAAGTAGTAAGGATCCTTCTGGATTATAACCATGTGTCTCTATCACATGATAATCCTGATTAACTGTAAACTCGATACTGGGATTCATATCGATCATAATTGTTCCAAATACTTTTTCCCCCGTAAATAAAGGTATGACAGGTAATAGTAATAAAAAAAGAACAACTGCCGCTATTTGCATACTATAAGATTTATAAATTGAACTTTGAAGATGGATGGGAGTTAAGGGAATATATGATACTTCATCTCCTAAACGAACAGTCGTATCCAGTTTAGCCCTGATAAACTCCCCTTCATTCGTCATGATAACCATGAACCGCTTCTTCTTTTCCATCACGATTCCTTTTTTCATGATAACCATCCCTTCAAATAATCCCGGAGATACTGAAAATCTTCCATTAAAATAACACATAATGCAATAATATATTTCCGGTTCCGTTCAATTGTTTTTCTGCTCATGGATATTCTCTTAGATAATTCCTTCATCGGTAATCTCTTTTTCTCTATTAAATACAGTCTCATTTCTTCTTCTCCGACGACACAATTTGCAATTTGTAGCATGTTCTCCCTTGCATCTTTATGTTTGGGAGATTGCTTGGAAACATCTGATAGAGATATGTCATAGATCCTTAATTTTTCTTGTAATTGAATTATTTCATCTCGTCTGTATTGGCTCTCCAAATGATGTTCATAATTTTTTACTGAAGCATGAACTTCAGCAGCGTTTTCCATATTTTCCTTATCCTCTTCCGTATAATCTATGGATAAGGATACTCTCCTTCTCTGCTCGTAGCGTATGTAATCAATTACTCTTCTTTTAACCACTAACGCAGCAAACGCTAAAAAAGAGCTCCCTTTTTCCGGTGAGTATTGCTGAATTGCTTCGTCAAAAGCCATGAGTGCAATACTATACTCATCATCAACAGAAGGACTAATATATCTTTTACACACTTTAGAGGCGGTTTTACGGATAAACGGGATATATTGTTCAATGAACTGATTTTTCTTATCATTGTTCCCGTTTTGAATTTGTGCAACAACTTCTTCTACAGTATGTTTTCTTTGTTCTTTTGTCATCAGGCGCTTTAACACCAAAAACACCTCACATATCTGTCATTATTTAAACTTCGTTTTTCAATTCATATATATGGGGGTACTATTTAATATTACCTATTTTTTTTGGAAACGGGAGGTGTCCAATCTCCTATCTATAAGTTACATTTTTGTATTAAAAGGTTTACAATTTAATAACGTTCCGCTACAATAACTACAAATATTTCCATCGTGATCGTTAGGGGTTACCAGAATTCAATGTTCATCATACAATAACAACACCTCTCATTCGAATGCTCCTAATTTGGATAACGAAATAAATAGGACTTTAGTCCCTAAGGAATGAAGTTCATTGATCCAAGTATGATCACATTGTTTTCCAGACTAGCTAATTCATGACATCTAACGTTAATTCAAAGTTTCATGGTGTCTACTTCTGGTGAATGTATTATAATAGGAGTATCATTTTAAATGAAATAATGGAAAGAACATCAAAGTGGGGATTCAAATGGATCGAAAAACTGCAAAACTATATATTGGTAAAAAAGTATTAGTTAATGAAGGTAACCAAGGTCAATATATTGCAACTTTAGAAGATATGGTTGTGGAACCAAATAAACCTTGGCGTGGCATCGTGCGGATACAAGGTGTTTATGAATACCCGAATTATTCAATTGATACAATGGAATTAGTTCATCCATGCTTCAAGGAAAACGAACGTTATGAATGTTCGGGGCAACGGATCGAACCCTATTCCCATTCTTTTCCATACAATTACAAAGAGTCCCTTGCCCTTTCTTTGAAGGACAAATGGGATGAAGTCCATCAGGTGAACCAAGATACAGAAATTATCCTGTCACTTATCCAACAGGAACTGCGCCGTTTGCATTCTGAACACCTTATTTTTGAAGCATCTTATGTCTATTATCAGCTAGTAAAAAAAGGACGATCTATTTACATTTATGACGAATCCAAACGAGAAACTCTGTCAATTGATGGTTGTCCCTTTGAGTTTGAAATACACGTTAATGGCGAATGGGTTCAAGCCTTATATATCAGCGGTATGTCCTTTGAAACAGAAGACGGTGAACAAGTGGATTTAAAACACGGTTCTACAGTCCGATTGAATAAAGCACAATTTGATCCTTATCGCATGCTTATAAATGAATTGGAAAAACCTTCTCTCCATGCTTTGGAAAAGGGGTTAAAAAAGTTAAACATTGGGCATGAACATTCTGTTTATTGTCACAACTCCCTATTAATTAAATTGTTGACTTCTTTTAACAAGGATAACTTTAATGGAGTGAATTTCATATCTTATGCCAACAACCAGAACCAATTCGTTGTCCAGCACCATTATGAGAGATCTGTCAGTGAAACAGAAGAAAGTACAACATTTGATCGATTCGAGTTTACTTCCGATTCTGGAGAGCGGATATTAACTACCTATGCAACTCAGTTTTCACGGGATTAGGAAAACTTCAATCGCCTAAGCTCACAAGTGGAGGCGATTGTTCTAGACAATGCCCGGAGGTGCCAAAACTTATAAATTCTTATTCTTTTAGGAAAGAAAGGCAAGCTCCTTAGCATTTAGGATGGCGTGACCATTTTAACTTTTATGCTCGTTTTCGAAAAGTAATGACAAATTAGGATTCGAAAACCAAAACAACCGCTGAAGAACTAGTCTTCGCGGTTGTTTTCTGTTTCCTCATATGAATACCATAAATAACATTCTTCGCTTTGTTCCTTACTAATATGCCGAAGTGTGAATGTCTTTCCGATGATGCTAGTAATAATAGATACATGTACAGAAAAAAGTAGGTCAAACTTTTGAAGGAATGTTTGGGTCGTTGTCATTGCCTGGATTCTCTTCCTAGGTATGAGTACTTCTGTCCTAGCAATTGCCCTCGACCTAATCCATAACAGTGATTCATTTTTCCCTATCCCTGCATCAACATATTGCCAAAAACCATATCCAGCTGCCATGATAGGTAGCAGGAAAGATATCCAGCCATAGGATAAGAAATACGTTAATAAGCCAGCAATAATAACGGATGGAAAAATCAGTCGTACGATGTATCTCCGTACACTCTCTTTCGGAAGTGGAGTGTATACCATGTCAACCGCATATTCCGGCAGTACATTTTCTAATATTTGAGTAACTTCCTTCCTCTTACATAGTGGAATTAAAATAGTCGAAAGATCCTCTTCTTTCCGTCCACCACCGGCACTTTCCACGTAAACAGACACAAATCCAAATGGCTGCCTTAAAATATTTTGTACGATCCTTACGGAAGTTATCCTCGTTGCAGATAAAGTTAAATTTCGTCTCTCTAGAACACCACGGGTGATATGAATCTCATCCAATTGTTTTTCAATTTGAAACATCCCATACTTTAGGAGTGTGCTTATTAATGTAATGAACCAGCCAATAAATAAAATTACAACAACCCAAAATCCGATAAACAATATACTGGAGTGCAATAGCCAACCAATAAATTGCTCATAAAAGGCGTCAGGAATAAATTGTTGAACTTGTGAGGTAATTGCAGCCACAAACGTTGCAGCAATCCCTATTCCACTGGAAGTAATAGCAGTAATAAATAAACGAAAACCTGTTAATTTCCACTGATATGGTTGGTCGGAAGTTGTCTTGGAAACAGATTTTTCTTCCATTGGAAGTGATTCTCCTGTTTCCTCCATTTCACTTGTTTTTTCAGCAGGGTTCTTATGAAGAAGTTCATTTTTTATTTCAAGCGCTTCCTGTTTTTTTAAAGCAACAATTCTAAATTCTGGTTCTGATCCTCCTCCGGCAGTTTCAATTCGAACTTCTACTAATCGAAAGAGACGCTGGAGCAATTTTTCATTTAAGTCAATACTTTGTATCCGTTCCTTACGTATGTAACGCCGCTTCCGAAAAATAAGGCCTTGTTTAATTTTCAGTTCATCTTCTGCTAGTTGATAACGGAAAGTTACCCATTTAATAATTCCATTTCCAAGGGATACAACTAATATTAATGAAAAGAAAATGGTATAAAACATGGTGCCGCCCGCTTGTGATGATTGCCCAAAAATTAAAACAGCAATAACTGTAAATATAAGTTCTTTCAAATTGCTTATAAAACCTATAAAGATAGCTGTTGGATGTTGTCTTTTCCAATTATTCATTTGGGTCAGCTTCCCTTGCTAGTTGTGCAATATAATCCCTTAGCTCATCTGCTTTTTCTTCTTCAAGACCAGGAATTTCGTGAACAGTTGCAGCAGTGGAAATGGTCACCGTAGATAAGCCATAATGTCTTAAAATAGGACCTTGCTTCGTATCCACGTGCTGTACACGAATCATAGGGATGATTACCCTTCTAACTACGAGTATCCCATACATAAGTTCCACTTCATTTTCATAGATTTCATAACTCCATTTTTCCCATTGAAGTTTTGGAACAAGGAAAATCTTGAAGTAACCGATAAGGAGAACTCCCAATAAAATTAGGTATATGGGCCAGACGGGAAAAGTTAAATATTTAATAAGTATTCCGTATGTTATCAGGATAAGAAAAAAGAAAAGCCATTCAAGTATCGCTACGATACGCCATACTTTTAATGCTTTTAAGTCCAATTGCTGTTTTGGTTTCAATCTCATACTATTTCCCCTTATTCTTCCAAATAAATGATCTTGACACCTTGCGATTCTAAATAATTTAGGACCTCAGCATTCAAAGTTTCATCCCGCAAAAGACCTAATGCTTTTGCAATTTCAAGCTCTTCGAGATCCCCTTTTTCTGCATCTTCTATAAGTTCAATGATCTCACTCATATGATTCGCTTCCAATTGTTGAACTAATTCATCTCTATTCATTTTTTTCCCTCCAATAGAATAACCGTATATTACCAAATACTACTCTCCATTACTCTACCATATCAATTTTCTTTTTTCCATGCCTGCTCAAAAGGAAAGGGCTCCATTTGGATCGATACCTTTAGAGCCCCAAATCATTTTATTTATTTATCAAATGCTTCCGTCATTTGTTTCCAGACAGAACCTTTTGCTTCTTCCCCACCTTCAATTCTAGCTAAAGCAAGTTTAATTTGCATACTCACTTCGAATTCTGGGTCATCTTCCCCTTCTTTCAATGCACGGATGGCTGATTCATCGCCAACTTCGTATAAAAACATAGCCGCTCTCCAACGAACTAATTTACTTGGATCCTTTAATGACTCGATCATTGCCGGAATTGCCTTTGGACTTCCTATATCTGATAATGCATCTCCTGCGGTTCTGCGTACCGTAACAGTTGGATCTTTTAAAGCTTTATATAAATAAGGTAATACTGATTCATCTTCTATCATCCCTAAATATACCGTTGCCAATCGCCGAATCGATGCTTTTTTATCAGAAAGGGCCTTTTCTAATACTTGTAAATCATCTTTTGATGGGTCCATTTGCTCTAAGATGGCAAAACGTTTTTTCCAGTCTGAATCATCTAACATTTCTGGAGTAACCTTAAGCCACTTTTTATTCGATTTTACTTTTTCTTCTGGAGATCGATGAGCTTGTTTTACCAGTTCTTCTAGTCTTTCTTCCGAATAAGTGGCTTTTATTTCTTCGGCAACTTCCTCAGCCACCTCCTGAAGTTCTCCGTATCGGGGTTTGAAATCTTCCCACTTTCTTTGCATAACAATATTGTCAGTTGAAAGAGTCGCCTTTGCAGTGGCCTCTTTAAAGATATCAGGCAGTGCCACTCTAACTTCCTCTTCGGTAGTAAACGCCTTAACCTGAATCGGTATACCTTTAAACATATGAACCTGGACCTTCACTTCTCCAAAATGATCATCTAACGTCTTCTTTTGATCGTTTTCGGCCTCTTCTGCACTGTCTCCAAAAACACCCCTCACTTTTGGAAGAATTACCTTCCAATCATATTTCGGATTCCGTTCCACTGCAATAAAGTCAGATACATGATAAACTCCCTTGACGCCTTCCACTTCAAATAAATCCTTAACAAATGCAGGAGCTTCTTTCATATTATCCTTTGTATAATTATGGCTTTTCCCTTGAGGCAGAGCTTTACTCAAGGTGAGTTTCATTGTGTTTGGACTCGGTGTTGGTTCAACAGATACTACTTTCATCTCCAGAACCCCTTTCCATATAATCTAATTTCTCTTCAAATATGGTACCATAATTCAGCAAAGGAACCCAAGGTGAATGCCTGTGCAGTTTGCGTCAACCATTTGTGGGCATATTTTTTAGTGAGTTCAGGAATGCCTCTTTTTGTTAAGTTTTTGTTGACAACGCTTTCTTGATTTAATG
>NZ_JAHQCS010000067.1 GCF_019042215.1 Evansella tamaricis
TTTCTTACCTACAGTCAAGTGTTTTTATTAATTAATAACTATTTTTTGGGTGGGAGGGGTACCACTCCCACCCAAAAAAACATTTTGGAAATGACAAATAGACCTGACGAGTTATGTTTTTTCGAAAGGTCATCTATGTTATAGTGTAAATAACTGATTACGAACAGATGGATGCTGTATTGTAATCATAGGTGATGTTGTGTGTGATTAGATGAAAGGCCACTTTCAAGAACTTATTCACACATGCAATTGACGCAACTTTATGGGGTTTGCCTTGAGGTTGCGTTTTTAATTTGTCATAATACTCTACAATATGATTGTTGGACTTCTTACGAAGTTTAATCATCGATTGAACCATGTAGTACAATAGTTTTCGTAATTTGTTATTTCCTCGTTTATTTATTTTATCTTTATAAAATGTATTACCAGATTGATAACGCATGATATCAATTCCAACATATGCATTCAATTGTTTATGGTTCTGGAAGCGTTGTAGATCCCCTAGTTCTCCAATTAGTCTTACAGCAGTCACCTCTCCAATCCCTGGAAAAGAAAGTAATACCTGATACTCAATACGATCTTTTGAAAGTTCAACCATCTGTTTTATAAGCATGTCTTTTTTCGCTTTAAGATCTGTGATACGTATAGCATAATCCCGAATTTGGTCACAACGAACATCATCTTTTGATATTGCTGGATAGGAATCTTGTGCTGCGTGAAGTAATTCTATTGCTTTTTCTTCTGCACGTTTAAGGGATATGTTCTTTTTTGTATTCCCTTTTATTTTATTTCGTATTACAGTTTTAGAACATGCCAATACTTCATCTGGGTGTGGGAAAAGCTGAGTGACGTTCAAAAAGAGAGCAGAACGTTTTGAAAAAAGACGCTCTAATTCAGGAAAACTAAGCTGTAAAATAGCGTGCAATCTACTGTATAGACTTATAATTTCACTATCTAGTTCATCGTAATAACGTGTTAGTGCGCGCATTTGTTTATAGTAGTTTTCTTCCTGGTATGTCGTAGAACGTTCTGTTCGAAAATGAGATTTAGCAAGCCCATGAGCATCACTTATATCTGTCTTATGACGACGCATCGAAGCCGTTTGTAGATTCGCTTCTAACGGGCTAACTCTATGATAGGTGTAGCCTTCTGCTTGAAAAAACTGTTCTAATGGTCTCGAATACACTCCTGATGCTTCAAATACAATTTCAGGTGCTTGACCATCCCGTTTAATGATTTCACAAATCCTTTCATTCAAGGCTTTAAAGGACGATTTATTATGTGTAATTTCGCCTTCATATTCACATTTATTATAGTGATTATAGATAACCATTGTACTTTTCCCCATACTAACATCGAATGCTAGAACATGTTTCATGTTCATTTCTCCTTCTCTTACCATTCATAGAAGCCTTCACATTGCCTTATCGATTCCACTTTCTTTTACTCGATCTCTTAAGGACCCAACATACTAAACTGATTCAAATAAGGGTGTGAAGTCGGCCGGTTTATAATACGGACTCTTAAATGGTCCTAGAGGCTGGTCGGCCTTACTTCACTTCTACTATAAAAAAATAGTAGCACAAACCCTGGCCAGGGTCTGCACTACTAATGTTAGTATGTTTGTTTACGCTTATTGTAGTGTTACATCTTTTAATTGATAGATTCCAAGAGCATCGACCCAGAAACCGTCCACTTCGTTTCGCACACCAGTTAAATAGTTTTGGTGATGTACGTAAATCATTGGAGCTAGTTCTACTAGATGTTCTTGTGCTTCACGATAAATTTCAAGACGGGCATCAGGATCTGTCTCCCGGCGTCCGGCATCGAGAAGTTCATCAAGAGTATCATCTGCAATGAAAGATCGATTTCCTGGTGCGCCTGCATTTGAAGAATGTAATAGGGCATACATTCCATAGTCGGCATCCCCAGTTACCGTAGACCAGCCAAGAATGAACATATCATGTTCCCCATTACCTGTTCTTTCTAGATAAGCACCCCACTCCAGTTCTTCAATGGAAACGTCAATATTGTATTCCCCTAACACACTTTGAATATAGATGGCTGTTTCCACCCTTTGCTCATTGTCGTTGGTCCAAATCGTTGTTTCAAAACCATCCGCATATCCTGCCTCTTCCAACAGAGAACGGGCCCGGTCTGGGTCATAAAGAAGTCCTGAAACATCTGGGTCATACCCAAAGACATCTGGCGCCAATGGTCCAATGGCAGGAATACCATTACCTTGATAAATACCGTCAATTATTTCTTCCTGGTTAATGGCTAATGAAATAGCCTGACGGACACGTGGATCATTAAACGGCTCTTTATCCACGTTAAAAGATACGTAAGATAAACTTACTGATTCTTGAATATTGACATACGTTTCCTCATGGTCATCCACATAATTTAAGTCTGTAGGCTGAATGGGATCAGCAATATGTGAATATCCAGTTTCTAATTCTGCTACACGGGCACTTGGTTCTGGAACAACTTTAAATGTAACTGATTTAGGTTTCGCAGGATCTCCCCAGTAATCATCAAACCTTGTCAATACAGTTTCTTCCCCAGATGTACGACTCTCTAACTGGAAGTAACCCGTTCCAACAGGATTCTGGGCAGCATACAACCCGAGATATTCGGAGATTTCCTCCACGACTTCCATGAATTCATCTCCGCCTTCTGCACGCAATTCATAATATTCTTCCAACGTCATTTCCAAACCTGCCTCTTCAAAAGCCTGGAGATAATCTGCTTCTATCACACTGTTGCTCAATATCCCCCCTGCATCATGAGCTAAATGAGCAAGTAACGGGGCAAATGGGTACTCTGTTGTAATTAAAACTTCAAAGTCACTTTCAACTGTCACTTCGGTAATCATATCATACAGGAAAGCACGCTCGGACGCCCTTGCAGGATCAGAAACACGCTCCAGATTGGCTTTCACATCGTTGGCAGTGAAAGCTGTACCGTCATGGAAAGTAACACCTTCACGTAATGTGAATTTCCATGTCGTATCATCCACCGGTTCCCATGATTCAGCAAGTCCTTCGATAATTTCCATATTTTCGTCTTGTTTCACAAGTGTCTCGTATATGTTTGACCGGACATTACTGGATGGAACATCGTTATTGCCATGTGGGTCCAGAGAAACTAAGTCCGAAGAAACGGCAAGGACGATATCATCTTCCCCTGAAGTATCTTCTGTCGCTGAGTCATCCGTACTATCTTCGTCTGTATCCGTGTCCGTTTCTGTCTCTGTTTCCGTATCAGGTTCTGAA
Organism: Evansella tamaricis; assembly: GCF_019042215.1. Classification (GTDB taxonomy): domain Bacteria; phylum Bacillota; class Bacilli; order Bacillales; family Salisediminibacteriaceae; genus Evansella; species Evansella tamaricis. The sequence goes on from NZ_JAHQCS010000067.1 coordinate 3,279, forward strand.
TCATCTTCAGGTTCCACCTCTCCATCACCAGCACAGGCTGCTAACACTAGGGCAAAACTAAGTATTAAAGCAACTAACCAGAGAAATCTCTTTGTCTTCAACTATACTACCCCCTATCTTTTTTTCCCATTGGATGGGCATTGACAAATTCCCTTCATGTTTATGTCAAAAAACAATTATGTATAACAATTTCATTAATTTTCTTTACAAATAGGAAATTGGAAACAGATGGGGGAGAAAAAGAAACAGAAACTCCTGACATATTTCTTTAGAAAAGAAGTATACGTTTAGTGCAGGTTAAGAAATATTAATTTTTCTTTTCATTAATTTTAAGTTAGACAACTTCATATATTGAGAGAAATAAGGGGGTATGAATATGAGTCTACACGCTGAAAGTACAGCGGTACCTAGAGAGAAAGTGGAAAGTCCTAGAGTTAAAAGTATAAAAGACTTCTTTAGGCGATTCACAAAAAATAAACCTGCAGTCATCGGTTTTTTTGTCATTTTATTTTTAGTCTTTTTGGCCATAACCGTATCTTCATTTTCCAGATTCGATATTATCATTACTCCACATGATCCTAGTACAGTGAATTTAGTGGACCGGTTTCAAGGTCCATCCTCTGAATATTGGTTTGGGACAGACCATATGGGTCGTGATATCTTTTCGAGAATTGTTCATGGAATGATTCTTACATTAGGTATTGGGTTCGTTTCTGTCATCATGGGTGGAATCATCGGTGTCCCTCTTGGAATTATCGCTGGTTTTTATGGTGGAAAAATCGATGCTATTATCATGCGTTTTGTGGATGTTCTTCTCGCTTTCCCTGGAATTTTATTGGCATTAGCGATCGTTAGTATATTAGGAGGCAGTTTAATAAATGTCACTATCGCTGTTGCTATCTATTCTGTCCCCGGATTTGCCCGCATTGTTCGGGGATCAACCCTCGCCACAAAAAAACTTGAATATATCGATGCCATCCGGGCGCTTGGGGCAACCGATACTCGTATTATATTCCTACATGTCCTGCCAAACGTCCTTTCACCGATCATCGTTAATGCAACCTTGTATATTGCAACCGCCATCTTAACGGCTGCAGGTCTCTCTTTCTTAGGTTTAGGGGCACAGCCCCCTGCACCGGAATGGGGTGCTATGTTAAATGATGGCCGCAACCACTTACGGGATGCCGGCCATATTGCTTTCTTTCCAGGGCTTGCCATTCTAGTAGTCGTTCTAGCATTTAATATCTTTGGGGATGGATTACGGGATGCATTAGATCCAAAAATGAAGAATTAGGAGAGGGTGCAAAAATAATGTTAACTTATATCCTACGTCGATTGATTCAGCTAATCCCTGTTCTGTTTGGTGTTACTTTGTTCGTGTTTCTCCTAATGCACCTTACTCCCGGTAATCCAGCGCAACTCATGGCCGGAGAGCAGGCACCGCAGGAAGTCATTGATCGAATAGAAAATCGGCTTGGTTTAAATGATCCCTTGCCCGTTCAATATGTGAGGTTCTTAGGGAATGTTGTCCAGCTGGATTTTGGCACGTCCATGAGAAGTAATCTTCCTGTAATGGATGAGATTAGATACAAATTTTTTGTGACAATTGAACTGGCCATTTATAGTACTCTCTTAAGTGTTTTTATCGGAATCATTGCAGGCATTGTTTCAGCAGTTCGACAATATACTTTTTCCGATATTGCCATAATGTTTGTAGCTTTGTTCGGCCTGTCTATGCCTAACTTTTGGCTTGGGCTAATGTTAATGCAATGGTTTTCAATCAATCTTGGATGGTTCCCGCCAACCGGATGGGGGTCAGCATCACAAGTAGTCCTGCCGGTAATTACACTTGGTACTGCTGGTGCCGCCGTGATTGCAAGAATGACACGATCCAGTATGTTAGAAGTCATTTCTCAAGACTATATTCGGACTGCCCGTGCAAAAGGGGTTCGGGAGCGAGTTATTATTTATCGCCATGCTTTAAAAAATGCATTAATTCCAGTGGTAACGGTCTTAGGTTTACAATTTGGGACACTCTTGAGCGGTACGGTATTAACAGAACAAGTTTTTGCCATAAACGGGATGGGGCGATATGTGATTGATTCGATTATGGCCCGTGACTTTCCAGCCGTCCAAGCAAGTATAATCATCATTTCCGTTATGTTTGTTTTCGTAAATTTAATTGTGGATATTTCCTACAGGTTCTTAAATAAACGGATAGATCTAAACGGGTAATAGGGAGGGGAAGAAATGGGATCAGAAAACAATATTCTCCGTGTAAACAATTTACAGACTTCATTTTTCATAGATGGGGGACATGAAATAAAGGCCGTTGATGGGGTCACCTTTGACGTACCAGAAGGAAAAACATTAGGTATTGTGGGGGAATCTGGGTCAGGAAAAAGTATCACTGCACTTTCCATCTTAAAATTAATCGACTCTCCTGGGAAAATAAAGGGTGGGGAAATTAATCTTAAAGGGGAAAACCTCGTTGATAAAACTGAAAAGGCAATGCGAAAAATCCGTGGAAATACGATTTCGATGATTTTTCAAGAACCAATGACGTCCTTAAACCCCACTTATACAGTTGGTCAGCAAATTCGGGAATCGTATAAAATCCATCAAGGGTTAGGAAAACGGGAAAGTACGGAAAAAGTCATCGAGATGTTAAAGCTTGTGGGTATTCCTTCTCCAGAAAAGCGAATCAATCAATATCCATTTGAATTGTCAGGTGGAATGCGGCAAAGAGTTATGATTGCAATGGCTTTAGCATGTAACCCTGAATTACTCATTGCCGATGAACCTACAACGGCACTGGATGTCACGATTCAGGCCCAAATTCTCGAACTAATTAAAGAATTACAAGATGAGTTAGGGATGTCCGTCATCATGATTACGCATGACTTAGGGGTGGTGGCAGAAACCTGTGATTTCGTAGCAGTAATGTATTGCGGAAAAGTGGTGGAATATGCAGAAGTAAAGACACTGTTTAAAAATCCGAGACACCCTTATACAGTCGGACTGCTCAAATCGTTGCCACGAAGTGATATTGATCAGCTGGAATTAATCCCCATCAAAGGTACTGTCCCTAGTCCTGATAATATGCCCGAAGGCTGTTCCTTTGCCCCAAGATGTCCATTTGCCACGGAATTGTGCCATGATCACCTTCCTGATCTCCTTGAGATTGGGGATGGGGAACAAATTCGTTGTTGGATATATACAGATGATTGGGACGGGGATCCGGAGGTGAAAGTATATGAACCATAACAAAGAACTATTAAAAGTACAGCACTTAAAACAATACTTCCCCATTAAAGGAGGTATCTTTGGACGCACAGTAAAGCACGTCAAAGCAGTAGACGACATTTCTTTTACAGTGTATGAGGGGGAAACAGTAAGTATTGTGGGAGAATCCGGTTGTGGAAAATCAACAACTGGTCGTGCTATTTTACGGCTTGATGAACCTACTGATGGAGAAGTTAAGTTTAACGGCGTTGATCTTCTTACTATGAGTAAATCCAACATGCGCCGTATGCGAAAAGATATGCAAATTATTTTTCAGGATCCATACGCTTCCTTAAATCCTCGAAAAACGGTGCGACAGATGTTAAATGAAGCGATGGAAATACAACAGGTGGTTCCCCGGTCTTATCGGAATGAAACAATTGCCGAGTTAATGGAAACAGTGGGTCTCAAGCCAAATCAAGCTGATCGTTTTCCCCATGAGTTTTCCGGTGGACAGCGCCAGAGAATTGGGATCGCCCGCGCCTTATCCGTTAATCCAAAACTAATTATCTGTGATGAAGCCGTATCTGCCTTGGATGTTTCCATCCAGGCACAAATATTGAATCTTTTGAAGAAATTTCAGAGAGAATTAAAGCTGACCTATTTATTTATCTCCCATGATTTAGGGGTTGTCCGTCACATTTCCGACCGGATTATCGTCATGTACCTTGGTAAAATCGTAGAGATTGGGGATAAAACTTCTATTTTTAATAATCCTCAGCATCCTTACACGAAAGCATTATTATCTGCAATTCCTATTCCTGATGCGGAGAAAAGAAAGGAAAGGATCATTTTACGGGGGGATGTACCCTCACCAATCGATCCCCCTGTAGGGTGTAGGTTTCACACAAGATGTCCATTTGTAACTGACAAATGCCGCGAAGAAGAACCTGAACTTGTAAATGATGATCATATGAAAAGTGGTCACCAGGCAGCATGTCATTACACGGTAGCAATTGATAGTGGAGAGCATCAACCAACGAGGGAATTAGCAAATGTAAGACAGAACACTTGAACTGGTCACAGCTGAAAAGAAAGCAGAGCGAATAGGGGAATTCAATGATTGGAAATCCCCTATTCTATGAAACATAAAGAGAGGCTGTCACTCAAAAGTCATATACCATGACTTTTTTGACAACCTCTCCTTTTCTAGTTTTGTTGGATGATGTGAGCTGAAAGATTAATTTTTTGTCACCAGGTAAGCTCTATATTCAGTAACTCCACCCTTTTCCACATAAACAGCTAATACATAGTTCCCATTTGGAAGGTTAACGCCGTTCACACTACCATTCCAATTAAATTCATGTTCTGGAGCAGGAACATTTTTAAACGAGCCAATTGTTCCTAAAAATGCACCGATCGTATTATTAGGTCCAAGACGATACAAGTCATAATCAAGCACTTCTGCACCACCTGGTAAATAAGATCCTACATAGTAGCTACCATCTGCTTCCTTACCAAAGTAAATCCCAGTTAAACGAGGATAATCCGGTTCACCTACAAAAAGAATAGTTGGGACAGCGATGACCTGGCTCCCGTCACTCACTTTGATCGTACCTTCATAATATCCTGGCTTCAATTTGGAGGTATCCACCTGAACATTAAAGTTTACCTTTTGCGATTTTCCTGCTTGTACATTTAAATTATTACTTGTCATTACTTTAATTCCATCAGGGTTTCCTGCAAAAACCACTTCAAAGCTGTATCGTTTTCTCTCATTTGAAAGGTTTTTGATTGTAAAGCTTTGTCCTTCTACTTGTCTGCCAGAGTCCTTGACGAATTTTCCAAAAGAATGACTTCCTGGAGTTACTAATGTTTTACTGTTAATTGCTTTATGAACACGGATACTTCCTGCACCTTGTGCATTATGCGGATAAGGTTTTCCGGTAATCGGATCAATTAACTCTTCCGCAGTATTCATAAGTGCAGCCTTTACATCTTCAACACCCCACGTTGGATGAGCTTGTAATAATAAAGCTGCAGAACCTGCCACATGTGGAGCAGCCATACTTGTTCCGTTTGATGCACTGTATCCATGTGGATTATTTTGATTATGCGTTGGAACCGTACTTAAGATTGCAACTCCCGGTGCGGAAACATCCGGTTTGATCATCCATGTGGATGTCACCGGTCCACGGGAAGAGAATGTTGCCATTGTTTCAGGTACGTCATAAGGAGAAACACTGTTAAAGGTTACTTTATTGTTACCTCGGTTCATTTCCTGAACTAATGCTGTACCATCTGCCTGAGTCAGTTTAATTGTTGGAAGGGCAAGTCCATTCACATCAGGTATTTCACCAGTTGCATTGTTGAACATAATCACACCTTCTGCACCTGCATTTTTCGCATTTTGGACTTTATCCACGAAGGTATGTGTACCCCTTTGAGTAACAACCACTTTTCCTCTCACATCTTTACCGGCAAAATCAGCTGCCCCTGCAAGTCCTACAAAAACAAGATCATAGGTTTTCCCATTTAACGCTGTTAAACTTTCTACATTCGGGTAACCCATTGCTTTTGCTGAATTATAGGATGACACTCCTGCAGTGGCTAATTTAATCTCATATGCCACGTGTGGCAACTGAGTTGCTCCTACAGAGATAGCTTCACGGGATGTCCCAGGTGATCCTACTGTCCAATTATTTGGACCGCTGTTTCCGTTAGCTACTACTGCAACTACCCCTTCTGCCATTGCCCAGTCTAATGCAATACTCGTAGCAAAATCAGGGTTGTTCATTGTATTACCTAAGGATAAGTTCATAATATCCGCACCATCTTGAACGGCCCGTTCAATACCGGCAAGGACGTTTTCTGTTGATCCACTTCCTCCAGGTCCGAGAACACGGTAAGCTAATAGATTTGCCTCTGGTGCTACACCTTTAATTAATCCGTTTGCGGCAACTGTTCCAGCGACATGGGTACCATGGGTAGTTGAACCGCCCCTTGGATCTCCCGCAGGAGTTTCTTGAGGATATTTATCATTATCTACAAAATCCCAGCCAAGATTATCTAGATCAAAGGCATGTACTAAATCAGGATGAGTGTAATCAACTCCAGTATCTAATATCGCTACTGTAATTCCCTTTCCTGTAACTTTTGCATCCCATGCTTTTTGGGAACCAATATATGGTGCACTGTCCAGCATGTTAGGTCCATAGGCATCTAGAGCTACCTCTTCTGAGGAGACAACTTGAACTGTATGCTCTACGTTTGGATATACAGCTTTTACTCCTGGTACACTTAACAGACTTGGAATTTCTTTCGCTGGAAGTTCTACTGAAAATCCAGAAAAAAGATAGTCATATTCACGGTTTACTTTTGCATTACTAACGTTTTGGTTCACAGAAGAGATAATCTGATCTCTTTCCTTTTTCAATTTAGATTTGGATTGGTTTTTCCCTTTATGTTTCGCTTCCACAATTGATTCTTCCACTAGCTGTACAATTACTGTAGTAGGTTTCGAGGAAGTGAGCTCTAAATCTCCGAAAAACTCTGCTGTTGGAATTTCTGTACCACGAGATCCATCAGAATTTGCAAATGCTGCCATGTTAAAAGTAGATAAAATAAGTGCTAATGTTAATAAAATAGTAAGTAATCTAGAATATCGTCTCTTCATATGTGTTGTTACGTCCCCTCTTAAATACAGTTTTTTGTAGAGTGTAGAGTGCAAACCTTCTGATTAACCTCCTTATTAGAATTTTCTAAATATTACTTTCGTTAAATAACTATACCTGCTTTTTCAGAATATTTCTTCCTGTCCATTGTGCCTATTTTTTTGTAAGAGTTCTATAATTTGAAGGGAGGGAATCTCTCATGATTCGACATGAAACTGCAAAAAGTCCTATTCCATGAACATAATGAAATGTAAAATTACCCATTTAATAGTTCATTCGAATGAATATATAGAAGAATACCTTTCTAAAAATTCTTTCGATTATTTTTTCAAGAAAACTTAGCTATAAAAGAAAGCGTACTGGTCCGTTGTTTCTTAAATAATTTCTTTTGTATGATATCGGGCAAACTCTCTCTAACCGATGGAAACGGTTACTGCCGTGGAAGTATTCCCTTCTTAATACCAATAGTTGAAAATTGTTTTCGGATAAAAAAAAGGTAAATGTTTTATCGGTATAATAATTGTGAGATAAGAAAGGGGAGAGACTATCGTATCCTTCGAAGGTTTTTTTAGTTTTTAAAAAAGAATGCTCCCTTTTTACAGCGACTATAGACCCTCCTGTCAAACTTATATTCTAGTACTTCTCTCTAAGGAAGGTTACGCAAGGTTGAATTTCATCGGCATACATACATCGCAAACTCCCCCCATGGGAATGAAATGATGTACCACATTCACACAAAAGAGCCTAGTTTTTTTAGGAATAAGAAAAGCGCAAGCGCCTTGGTCACGGGCGAAAGTCACTGGAAGGACTTTGACAGAAGCCGCTTTTTGGCTTCCGAAAAGTCCTGAAGTGATC
>NZ_JAHQCS010000068.1 GCF_019042215.1 Evansella tamaricis
TTTCTTACCTACAGTCAAGTGTTTTTATTAATTAATAACTATTTTTTGGGTGGGAGGGGTACCACTCCCACCCAAAAAAACATTTTGGAAATGACAAATAGACCTGACGAGTTATGTTTTTTCGAAAGGTCATCTATGTTATAGTGTAAATAACTGATTACGAACAGATGGATGCTGTATTGTAATCATAGGTGATGTTGTGTGTGATTAGATGAAAGGCCACTTTCAAGAACTTATTCACACATGCAATTGACGCAACTTTATGGGGTTTGCCTTGAGGTTGCGTTTTTAATTTGTCATAATACTCTACAATATGATTGTTGGACTTCTTACGAAGTTTAATCATCGATTGAACCATGTAGTACAATAGTTTTCGTAATTTGTTATTTCCTCGTTTATTTATTTTATCTTTATAAAATGTATTACCAGATTGATAACGCATGATATCAATTCCAACATATGCATTCAATTGTTTATGGTTCTGGAAGCGTTGTAGATCCCCTAGTTCTCCAATTAGTCTTACAGCAGTCACCTCTCCAATCCCTGGAAAAGAAAGTAATACCTGATACTCAATACGATCTTTTGAAAGTTCAACCATCTGTTTTATAAGCATGTCTTTTTTCGCTTTAAGATCTGTGATACGTATAGCATAATCCCGAATTTGGTCACAACGAACATCATCTTTTGATATTGCTGGATAGGAATCTTGTGCTGCGTGAAGTAATTCTATTGCTTTTTCTTCTGCACGTTTAAGGGATATGTTCTTTTTTGTATTCCCTTTTATTTTATTTCGTATTACAGTTTTAGAACATGCCAATACTTCATCTGGGTGTGGGAAAAGCTGAGTGACGTTCAAAAAGAGAGCAGAACGTTTTGAAAAAAGACGCTCTAATTCAGGAAAACTAAGCTGTAAAATAGCGTGCAATCTACTGTATAGACTTATAATTTCACTATCTAGTTCATCGTAATAACGTGTTAGTGCGCGCATTTGTTTATAGTAGTTTTCTTCCTGGTATGTCGTAGAACGTTCTGTTCGAAAATGAGATTTAGCAAGCCCATGAGCATCACTTATATCTGTCTTATGACGACGCATCGAAGCCGTTTGTAGATTCGCTTCTAACGGGCTAACTCTATGATAGGTGTAGCCTTCTGCTTGAAAAAACTGTTCTAATGGTCTCGAATACACTCCTGATGCTTCAAATACAATTTCAGGTGCTTGACCATCCCGTTTAATGATTTCACAAATCCTTTCATTCAAGGCTTTAAAGGACGATTTATTATGTGTAATTTCGCCTTCATATTCACATTTATTATAGTGATTATAGATAACCATTGTACTTTTCCCCATACTAACATCGAATGCTAGAACATGTTTCATGTTCATTTCTCCTTCTCTTACCATTCATAGAAGCCTTCACATTGCCTTATCGATTCCACTTTCTTTTACTCGATCTCTTAAGGACCCAACATACTAAACTGATTCAAATAAGGGTGTGAAGTCGGCCGGTTTATAATACGGACTCTTAAATGGTCCTAGAGGCTGGTCGGCCTTACTTCACTTCTACTATAAAAAAATAGTAGCACAAACCCTGGCCAGGGTCTGCACTACTAATGTTAGTATGTTTGTATTGTTAGCAATTTTTGTTTGTCAAAATCAATAAATTAGTTTCCTGTAGATGACCTTGAAGATCATCAAGGATAGGAAACTCGAAGTTTTTGCTCTTTTGCACAGAATTCTAAGAAGGTGAAGGAAGATACAGCAGAAATTCATCCTTTAATAAACAAATCCTATTTACATATTCTAAAATTTAAAATAAAATAAAACTGACGATACATAACATTTGTTATACAATGTTGAAAGGGGAACATATATTATGATAATTGGTCTACATCACGCACAGATTACCATTCCAAAGGGTGCTGAAGAGGAAGGGAAAAACTTTTATTGCAATGTATTAGCCTTACCAGAAATAGAGAAACCCGAATCTCTAAAAGGCCGCGGTGGTTTTTGGTTACAGGTTGGGGATAAAGAGGTTCATGTAGGTACAGAAGATGGATTTGATAGATTAACAACGAAGTCACATTTAGCCTATGAAGTAAATGATATTTCTCACTGGAGAAACATCTTAGATAGGAATCATATTAAAATTTTAGATTCTGTTCCCATTCCAGGTTATGAACGGTTTGAATTTAGGGACCCTTTTGGGAACCGAGTTGAAATGATTAAAAGAAAATGATTTTAATTTCCATGTAAGTAAGGCAAAAGATTAAGTGTATAACAGATTCTCAACTATTTTAAAGTATGATTCTTATAAATAATTCTTTATGAACAATGTGATAATTTTCAATTAAACTAATGCGGTAATGGAACAAGTTAACACTGCTATGGTGTCGCTAACGGGGAGCAGTGTTAATTAAAGAGCTACCATCTTTAATTTAACTAAGGAAGCAGAATTGTTGAAGAAGAAGATATTCTCTAATGGAAGGATGTTGTTAATGATATTAGAGTTAAAAAAAACTGAATTTCATAAATGTAAAGATTTATTATATGCGCAAGGTCAATTAGAACCTAAAGCAGTAGTCGAAGGAGTAAATCCTGGTCGTATTTTTGTAGATGATATTGTCTCTCCCGCTTCGGGACTTATTTGGTTAGGTAATAACGATGGATTTTTCTTTATTGGAAATGAAAGAAACGAAGTGTTCAATTCCGAATTAAATCTTTTTATTGATACATTAATCATACCAGAAGCAAGGAAGGTAGGACTAACTTGTTTTGAAGGTATTGGTAATCATAATAAGTGGGATGAAACTATTTTAAAAGTGTTTGAAAATCGTAATTTAGGAAGTTGGAATCAGAGGGTTTATACTTTACAAAAAAACGACTATATAGGCAACTGCGAACTTACTATTCAAGAAGATTATAATATTGTCAAAATTAGTGAAACACTTTTTGAAAACAGTGATAAATCAATTAAGAATATAAAATTTTTACATTCCAAGATATTAGAGGTTTGGTCCTCACCCGAGAGGTTCTTTAGTAAAGGCATTGGTTACTCTGTAATTTATAAAAATAAAATTGTAAGTATTTGTTTTTCGGGTTTTGTAGTTGATAATTTTCACTGTATTGATATTGAAACTTTGGAAGAGTATCAAGGTAAAAAGTTAGCACAAAAAGGAGCCTTAACTTTTGTAGAAGATTGTTTAAGAAACAACTTTATTCCATATTGGGACTGCATGGAGTCTAACAAGCCTTCGATTGCGGTTGCAGAAAAACTAGGATTCAGAAAAGTATTTAATTATATAGGATATGAATTTATGTTTGAGTAATCTTGAACTATCAAGCGTTAGTATAATAAGAAGCGAGTAAAACAAAAGCAGAGATGAACTGTGCTTTTATTTTCATTTTCTGAGCTAATGGGATACTCTCATTAAGAAATATAATTGAAAAGGTGTGGGGTATGTGGGAATTGATTTTCATAGTGATATGAATCAAAGTAGTTATACAACGCGCAAAGCTGATAAATCTTGGATCGATGCCATAAATCAGCTTGTACCAACCGAAACTATCTCTCTTGCTGCAGATGTAGGGTGTGGTGGTGGTATTTATACGAAGGCACTTGCTGACCTGGGGATTGAATTCGTAACAGGTGTTGATTTTTCAGACTCAATGCTTAACGGAGCAAGAGATAATTGCAAAGAATACGAAAATATTTCTTTTAAGCATGGTAATGCTTTTGAAACAGGATTGGAAAGTAACAGCTATGATTTACTCTTGGAGAGGGCATTAATCCATCATATAGAAGACTTACATACTTGTTTTAAAGAGGGTTATCGTATCTTAAAGGATGGTGGTTATTATATTGTCCAAGACCGTACTCCTGATGACTGTTTACTAGAAGGCAATGAAACTCATGTTAGAGGGTATTTCTTCGAGCTTTTTCCTAAATTAATAGATATGGAGACGAAGCGGAGATTTGAAAGTGAAGTTGTCGTCGAAAGGTTGAAGGAAGCAGGATTCAAGAACATTAAAGAAGTTAAACTATGGGAGAAACGAAAAAAATATGAGGATAAAGGGCAATTACTGAACGATATAAAGGCTAGAACTGGTCGAAGTATATTACATGAATTAGACGATGAAGAATTAAAGTTACTTATCGACCACCTTGATGAATCCTTAGGAAAGATGAATAGTATTGTTGAAAAAGATAGATGGACGATTTGGAAAGCTGAAAAGTAATCGTACAAGTACTAGGGAGCTATAAAACACTTTATTTGGACTGTTTGTTCATGCTGTACTTAATAAGGTTCATCTGGTGACATATTAATAACCTTCTGGGATGACACCACATTTTAGCAAATTTCGTCCCTAAGACGAACGACAGTCTTGGGGATGGTTTTTTAATTGAAGAAATTTATTAGCCTACAATGGAGGGGAAAAGGATGGTTATGAAAAGGTTAATTAAATCATGGAAATATCCTTTCATATTATTATTAGGTATTGGTGTGTCCAATATTGGAGCTTGGGTCTATTTAATTGCCTTAAACTTAATTGTATTTGATATAACAGGTTCCCCTCTAGCTGTAGCAGTACTTTATATTCTAATCCCAATGGCTACTTTAGTAACCAATTTTTGGTCAGGAAGCTTAATTGACCGTTTAAATAAACGAAATGTCATGATATGTCTTGATCTATTTCGAGCCCTATGTATATTTCTTATTCCTTTTTTAATCTTTCATTCTATTTGGCTAGTGTATCTTATCGTTTTTCTAATAAATATGGCAAGTTCCATGTTCGCACCAACTTCAATGACATATATCACCAAGTTAATCCCGCCTGAACAAAGAAAACGATTTAACTCTCTTCGAAGCTTAATGGACTCGGGAGCATTTCTTATTGGTCCAGCCATTGCTGGATTATTATTTATCATTGGAACACCAATAGTAGCCATCTACATGAATGCTGTCGCTTTATTTCTATCAGGTCTAATTACTTTGTTCATGCCTAATGTAGAGAAGAAAAATGTAACTCCTGAGAACGATAAGGTGTTATCGTTGGATATCTTGAAGAAGGATTTACTAGTTGTAGTAGATTTCAGCCGAAAAAATATTTATATTATGCTGATTTATTTTTTATTTAGCTCGGTTATGGTGATGACAGCAGCTGTAGATTCTTTGGAAGCGGCTTTTGCTAAGGAAGTACTTTATTTATCCGATAGTGAATATGGATTTTTGGTCAGTGTTGCAGGAGTAGGAATTGTTATAGGTGCCTTTATTAACACCCTTTTTGTAAAAAAAATTAGCCTTCCCTTATTAATTGGTTTAGGGTCCATTTTTGTTTCCGTAGGTTATCTTATCTATGCTTTTTCTAGCTCCTTTCATATTGCTGCATTAGGTTTCTTCGTTCTTGCGTTTTTCCTTGCATTTGCGAATACTGGGTTTCTTACTTTCTACCAAAACAATTTTCCTGTTGAAGTGATGGGGAGAATAGGAAGCTTATATAGTTTAATCCAAGCTATTTTAGTTATTATAACAACGGTGCTTTTCGGGGTGGTTGCTCAAATTATTTCCATACAGGTAGCAGTTATCTTAGGGACGTTAATTATGTTTTTACTAGCAGTTTCTCTAAGTATAGGTAGTTTTCAGCCTTCAAAAATAAAATACAATCAACCTCCAAATATGGAACCAGTCAAAACAAATTAGCACGAGAACCAATTAGAAGGGAGACGGAGAGATATGTAGGAAAAGGAGAGTGGAAATATGTCTAGAATGAAAGTTTACGATTATAAAATGGAATTTGGTTGGGAAGACCACAATGGAATTGGTGAAAAGTTGATTCAGCAGATAATCAAGGGGGAAAAAACAGCGACATGCGCTTTAAAGGAAGAATATTCCGAACAGGAATTAAAAGAGATCTATGAATCAGTTGGTAAGACTGCCACTGTTGTGGATAAAAATGGTAACCCTAGATGTAATGTACGATTGAAAGTAGTAGTTGAAACGACAGTTGGAAACCCTGATCCAAGACTTGTACGTGGGGAAGGTTATGGAGATAACACGAAACATTTCCAAGAAGCCCACAGAATAGTCTGGAATGAATTAGGGGTGAAAGTTAACGAAGGGACTATTTTAATTGCTGAATTATTTGAAGTAGTTAAATAAATAATTTTTCTAAGAACAGGAATAAAAGTATAAAAGTATAAAAGAGTCTAAAAATGTATGGAAACTGTAGATTTTTAGGCTCATTTTATATAGAAAGATTTAATGTTTTTTACCAGTCGAGTTATACATTAAGAAAAGTTATGGAACAATAATAAAAATAAATGTATAATGCATGATATGTATCGTATTTATTTCATTATAGAAGGGATTATTATGGCACCTAAAAATAAATTTACGAAAGAACAAATTATTGACTGTGCCTTTGATATTGCAAAGGTAAATGGTATAAACAGTATTACAATTCGTAAAGTTGCAGAAAATCTCGGAAGTTCCATTGCCCCTATATACGTTAACTTTAATAATGTGGAAGAACTAAAACGGGAAGTCATTAGGAAGCTTATTAAAGTAAGTAATGACATTTTAGGGAAGCAAGATTCAGGTAACCCTTTTCTTGATTTAGGTGTTGCAAGTATTTTGGCTGCCAAAAAGTATCGAGCATTATTTACAGATTTCATTTTAAACCCAAACACTTATTTAGAAGAATATGACCGAGGAATGGAACAAACTATTCTTGCAAAGATCCAGAGTGATCAGAGTTTACAGGGATTTAGTGAAGAAGAGGTTATGACGATTTTCTTGAAGATGAAGATTTTTCAAACTGGATTATCCATTATGGTAGGTAATAATTTGTTGCCAAAAGAGCTTGGCGAAGAGCAAATCATTAACTTATTAGAAGGAACAGGTCATGATATCATAACTGCAGCGCGTTTAAGAAAAGAAAATAATAACGATTAAAACAGTGGTAGCAATAAACAAGTTAAGCATTTCATACTTGTTCATATGCTCCCACTTTTTTTATGTCTTATATTGGTCTTTTTGATAATTTTTTTAAAATCATCAGTAACTAAAAAAATGAAATAATGATTGTAAAAGTGCCAGGGTTATATATATAATGATATATATAAAGTGTTATATATTATCTGTATTTTAAATGATGTATACATTATTCACAAGCGTAGAGACATAGGTGATCGATTGAGTATGGGGAATAAAGAAAACATAAAAAATTGTGGTAAAGTAAACGAAGAGGAACTCACTAAAATCATAAGGCAGGTGGAAAGAAAGTTAAAATATGTCGCATATAAATACTTGAAAAACTGGACTTTAGTGGAAGATATTATTCAAGAAGTATATATTAAACTATTTATTAACTTCCATTCTATTAATAAGAATAAAATGAAATATTGGTTGATTACTACAACAAGAAATCAGTGTCTTGATTATTTAAGGACCAAACATTCCAAATTTACCGTTCCTGTTGAATGCCCAGAGGACTTGAAAAAAGTACAAATACCATCGGCAGAAAATACAATGATAAAGAATTTAGATAGAAAAGATCTGCTTCACAAAATTGAGTTACTACCTAAAAAATATAAAAAAATAATCAAACTTTACCATTTATATGGTTTAACTTGTAGGGAAATAAGTTTTCTTCACAATATAAGCATTGGGACAGTGAAAACTCGTCTTTATCGAGGGAGAAGGATATTAAGACAATTAATGTGTGTGAAGAATATTTAAATTGTAAAAAAACACTACATTCTTTATATTGGTGAAACTTCACAATACTTTGAACACTCAAATAAGTAAACCGAGAAAGTAGAGGATGGTTTATGTGGCAAGTGTTGGGGAGTTCTGTTTACAAAGGTAAGTTATACATTGAAAGCACAAAAAATGGAGGGGATACTGCATGTTAGAAAAACGGGTAGGTAAATGGATAGAAAGGTACGAAGAAAATAATTATTTGAATGGTTCCATTTTGATCACTTCTAATGAAAATTTCATTTTAAATAAAAGTTTTGGCATGGCTAATTGGGAGCATATGGTTCCAAATAAACGGACTACTAAATTTCGTATGGGTTCACTTACTAAGGGTTTTACTGCTCTTGCTATATTTCAATTACACGAAAAGGGATATTTGAATATAGACGATAGTATAGGGAAGTATTTTGCCAACTATCCACAAGGTGAAAACATTACAATTTATCATTGTTTAACAAATACCACAGGAATTCCAAATTACACAAGTTTTCCTGAGTTTTGGTCTAAAACAATGAGACTTCCAATGACTTTAAATCAACTGATTGATTCATTTAAACATCTTGAATTGAAATTCGAGCCTGGGAGCCGCTTTGAATATTCAAGTTCTGGTTATGCATTGCTAACAGCCATTATCGAAAATGTTTCAGGTATGACTTATGCAGATTACATACAAGAACAAATCTGCCATCCATTGGGTATGTATAATACAGGATGCGATGATGGAATAAAGGTCGTTCCAAATTTGGCTTCTGGTTATTCATTCTGGGAAGAACCTGTTCATTCAGCACATGCAGACTTGTCTTTTCCACTAGGGGGATATGGATTATATTCTACTACTGAGGACTTATTTATTTGGGACAAGGCGTTAAGGTCATCTCAATTAATAAACAAAGAACTGACAGAAAAAATGTTTACCCCAAATCATGGCTCATATTCATGTGGTTGGGTAGTGTCTGAGATACTAGGCAGAAAATGCGAACATCACTTTGGAGATATTAGTGGTTTTTCCAGTAATATTCTCAGGTTTGTTGATGAACAAGTTACTATTACCTTTTTAAGCAATATAAATGTTACGCCTGTTACACATTTAACAAAAGAGATGGCTAAGGTAATTTTTGATGATCCTGTATCATTGCCTCTTCCTACGCAGCCAATCAATTTTACAAACATTGAACTTATTGCTGGTAAGTACTTTATTGAAGAGGAGAGCAAAATTTTAGACATCTCTATAAAAAATGGTGAGCTCTATTTAACAGTCCCTAAAATGTACGGGGCATTCTACAAATTTAAACTTGTGCCAGTCAGTCACACTGCATCAGAAACGACTTTTTTAACCGAAATGGTTAATGAGCAAATCAAATTCCATTATTCATTGTCAGGTGAAATAGTAGGTGTGGAGTATAAAGATTTTAACGAAAAAAAATATATAGTTTCTAAATGTTATTAAACTACGATGATAGAACGAAACAACACATTTTTTAAAGATTACTAATATAATAAAAAATGAGAGACATTCACAGGATTTTTTGGTCCTTCCTAATATCAGCAAATGACATTCCAGTCTTGCTCCGTTTGGTATACATACTCTAATTCCCATGTAAATTACTTGTCCGTTAGTGTTACAAGCACTAGTGGTCTTTTTTTATCTGGACCTATACTATCCAGTGGTTTTAAACGGATGGAGCGCCAAGGGAGAGGGACAGTTTCATGGCACTTATGCTCAACTTATAAAGTTAAAGCAATCACGAGCACGTCAACTTAGCTCAACACACTGAAAATGTCGAATTTGTGAAACTGTATACAATATCACTTCCGGTTGTGATACATATCACACACAAAATAATAAATTAATTTTAATATAAATGTATCAGTATAGTACTTAATTCGAAAACACCCATAACTGGAGGGAGTATTAATGAAACACCTAGTGATGATCGGGAATGGAATGGCTGGAATCCGAGTGATTGAAGAGATTCTAAAACAAAATAATAAGATGTACAAAATCACCATTTTCGGAGAGGAGCCGCATCCGAACTATAATCGAATCAAGTTATCCAATGTATTACAAGGCGATACTACGATCGATGACATAATCATGAACGATTGGGATTGGTATAGGGAAAACAATATTGATCTACATGTAAACGAAGCAATCGTTCAAATTGACACCAATAACAATCAAGTAATCTCTGAAAGAGGCACAATCGTATCATACGACGAGCTAATCATTGCAACAGGTTCCTCTTCTTTTATCTTACCGATTCCAGGTGCGAATAAAGATGGTGTTACCGGGTTTCGTGATATAAATGATTGTGAAACGATGATCAATATAGCGAATCAATATAAAAAAGGGGTAGTTATTGGTGGCGGGCTCTTAGGTTTAGAAGCTGCAAGAGGATTACTAAACCTTGGTATGGAAGCAAGTGTAGTTCATTTGGCCCCACACTTAATGGAGAGACAACTGGATTCAACCGCTGGTGCGATGCTTAAAAACGAGTTGGAAGCACAAGGGATGAAGTTTTTGATGGAAAAGCAGACCGCAGAAATTCTCGGTGACGAACGGGTGACTGGCCTTCGCTTCACAGACGGAAGCGAAATCGAGGCAGACCTCGTCGTCATGGCGGTAGGAATAAAGGCGAATACTAAGGTTACGCATAACACTGACATCTTTGTGAACCGTGGAATTGTTGTGAATGACTTTATGGAAACGAACATTCCAAACGTTTATGCAGTCGGAGAATGTGCCGAGCACCGTGAAGTGACGTATGGGTTGGTGGCACCTCTTTATGAACAGGCGAAAGTACTTGCCGCCAAGTTAACGGCAAATGATGTGGATGGATATGAAGGATCCATTGTAGGAACACAACTAAAAGTTGCAGGTGTTGACTTGTTCTCTGCAGGGGAAGTAGAAGAAGATGATTGTACTAAATCCATTAGAATTCACAATGATTTTGATGGTGTCTATAAAAAGATTCTGATCCGTGAGAATCGCATTGCTGGCATCGTCCTTTATGGCGATACGTCCGATGGTCAAAAGCTCTTCCGGATGCTATTGAAAAAAGAAGATTTGACTGGAATTACTAGTACGCAAATTCTTCAGACTTCTTGTGGTGTAGGAGGAGGCGGTGAGGATGTTGCTTCCATGCCTGATGATGAGCTCGTGTGCGGCTGCAATGGTGTCACGAAGAAAACGATCGTTGATGCGATTACAACAAACGGGTTAACTACGGTCGACGAAGTAGGCGGATGTACGAACGCCGGTCGTTCATGCGGAAGATGTAAAGACTTAGTCGGTGATATCCTTGCTCACACGCTAGGAGATTCCTTCGATAAAGATACAGCAACGAAAAAAACGCTATGTGGATGTACTACACTTGATCGTGAAGAAGTTATTGCCGAAATTCAAGAGAAAGGTCTCAACTCAACAAAAGAAGTAATGTATGTACTAGGTTGGAAGAATGAAGAAGGTTGCTCCAAGTGTCGCCCAGCCTTGAACTACCTACTTGGAATGTTGAATCCTACGGAATATATCGATGAGAGCAACTCCCGCTTAGTGAATGAGAAAATGCATGCAAACATTCAGAAGGACGGTACCTACTCCGTTATCCCGAGGATGTACGGTGGTGTAACGACAGCGGATGATTTGAAAAAAATCGGGGAAGTCGCTGATAAATACAATGTTCCCCTTGTTAAGCTGACAGGTGGACAAAGAATCGGTTTATTTGGAGTAAAAAAAGATGACTTGCTTTCCATTTGGAAAGAGCTCGATATACCTTCTGGATATGCATACGGCAAAACACTTCGCACGGTGAAAACATGTGTAGGTAAAACCTTCTGCCGTTATGGTACACAAGATTCCATGAGTCTCGGAATCGAACTGGAGAAAAAATTTGAACGCTTGGACACTCCTCACAAATTTAAGATGGGCGTATCTGCCTGCCCACGTAACTGTGCAGAATCTGGAATTAAAGATATTGGCTTCGTCGGTGTCGAAGGTGGTTGGGAAATCTATGTAGCGGGGAACGGCGGTACAGATTTACGTGCTGGTGACCTGTTATGTGCTGTTAAAACAAAGGAAGAAGCCATGGAAATGACTAGTGTATTCCTCCAGTATTATCGTGAAACTGCAAATTACTTGGAGCGGACTTCCCATTGGGTAGAACGTGTAGGTCTGGAAAACATCAAAGAAGATATCGCTGATTCTGAAACGAAAAAACAACTAATTGAAAGATTAGAAGTGACATTAACACGTTACACCGAGCCTTGGAAAGAAGCGCTTGAAAATAAAGAAATTCAAGAAAAGTTTTATAAAAAACGTCAGATTCAAGTAGAGGTGAACTAATATGAACGCTTTAGGAATACGTGTAAAAGTTGCAACCTATGGGGAACTGGAGCCACAAATGGGACAACCAATTTTAATAAATGACAAACGCATTGCTCTATTTAAAGTGACCAGTGGTGAATTATACGCGATAGAGGACAGGAGCCCGCATCCAAAGGGAGGAGTTCTATCAGAAGGGTTAGTTAGTGGTCACTATGTATTTTGTCCTGTATATGATTGGAAAATCTCACTTGCTGACGGTATAGTTCAGGCCCCTGATGAAGGTAGGGTGCAAACGTATAAAGTAGAAGTACTCGATGGAGATGTATACGTCAGTGTGTAAGAAAAGCTTGAAACACAAGTATACCGGTGAAAAGAGCATATACTTTTTAAACAAATAGAGGGATGAGCGTCGCTGCCTCCCTCTACACAGGGGGAAAACAGCATGAGACAAACAGGGATGGTGTATTTAGTAGGAGCAGGGCCTGGTGATATTGGACTAATAACTGTGAAAGGTTTAGAAGCGATTAAAAAAGCAGATGTTATTTTATATGACCGACTTGCGAATCCTAAATTGCTTGATTTTGCAAAATCGGATTGTGAACTCATCTACTGTGGCAAACTCCCACAACGCCATATTTTACGGCAGGAATCAATTAATGACTTATTAATTGTGAAGGCACTCGAGGGGAAAATCGTGACACGACTAAAAGGGGGAGATCCGAGCGTCTTTGGCCGTGTTGGGGAAGAAGCTGAGGAATTAACAGAACATGGTATTCGTTTTGAGATTGTACCGGGTATCACGTCAGGAATCGCTGCCCCCCTCTATGCTGGAATCCCTGTCACTCACCGAGAGTACGGGACGTCATTTGCGGTTGTAACTGCCCACGATAAATCCAACAATGGCCAACCAAACATTGATTGGGAAGGGTTGGTTAAAGGAATCGATACAATTGCCTTTTATATGGGAGTGGCTAACCTGCCATTCATCTGTGAGAACTTAATAAAATACGGCAAGGCACCAACTACTCCCGTGATCTTAATTCAATGGGGGACATTTGGTCGCCAGAAGACACTGGAAGGAACGCTTGAAACGATTGCTGAAAAAGTCCGTTCTGCTAAGTTCACTAATCCAGCGATTACCCTTATAGGTGATATCGTTAATGTCCGTGAAAAATGTAAGTGGTTTGAAAACCAACCTCTATTTGGTAGACAAATTCTGTTGGCCCGGACAAGTGAAGGGGAAAGTCACCTTGCTCGTCAGCTAAGAGCGCAAGGGGCGGATGTCATAGAGTATCCAAAGTGGAAAAGCACGCCTGCCATTATGGATGAGGCTATCCTTACTAACCTTTGTTCCTATGATAAAGTCCTGTTTACCTCGCCTGATAGTGTGGCACAATTTTTTAATATCCTTGTAGATCGGGAGATTGATATTCGCCACCTTAGAGGGGAAATCTATGCTCCTTCTGTAAAATCTAAAAAAGCGCTATCCTCTCGAGGAATTGTTGCAAAATCAGCTTCTACTATGGAAGAGGTTGGGACCCTTTTAGTCGTCGGAGACAGTACAGTACGAACTCAAACGCTTGAGAATACTGTAAACTACGGATCCCATGATGTACTAATAACTACTGAAAAAACGATTGATGAACAATTTTCACCAATTGTAGAGCGGATGTTGGAAGAAGCAGAAATTGATACGGTCATCTTCCCGAGCAGCTTGTCCATTCAACCAATCGTGGAGAGCAGTTGTTTGGCGATTCATGAGTTACTAGGAACATCCAACATTGTAGCAATGGGAGAAAAATCGGAACTAATGGCTACAGCTCAAGGGTTGAATGTTAATAAGAGGCCCACAAAGCCAACAGTAGAAGAATTGATGAAATCGTTATTATTAGATGAAGAAAAAGTGTTGATATAGCTATACCAGGGAGAAGTGATTGAACTTCTTTTTAAAATTATAAGGGGGCACGGTGGAATCAAACTCGTACGCCGGCACTGTATATATGAGAAAGCATGATAAAGAGTCTTAATTTGCGAATGTTGGAGGAGTACTGGATGGCACAGATAAAAGAATGGCAACCAGAAGATGAACAGTTCTGGAATGGAACAGGTAAGAGGATAGCAAATAAAAACTTAAAACTATCGGTTTTTGCTTTAATACTTGCGTTTATTATTTGGCAATTATGGTCGGTAACCGCCGTTAAATTAAACGATGTTGGTTTCGAATTTACTAATAGTCAATTATTCACTCTGGCAGCATTACCTGGTTTAACGGGAGCTACGTTTCGGTTGGTTTATACTTTTTTACCAGGAATACTTGGAGGTAAAAAAACAACGTTACTAACAACTGGGGTTCTTTTGATTCCTGCAATAGGTATCGGGGTTGCAGTCCAAAACCCGGATACGAGTTTTACAATAATGGCGATATTAGCAGCTTTATGTGGATTAGGTGGAGGGAATTTAGCATCTTCTACAGCATCATTAAACCCCTTTTATCCTAGGAAGGCCAAGGGGACTGCAAATGGTATCAATGTAGGAATAGGTAACTTAGGAGTTAGTGTTGTTCAATTCCTAACACCAATTGTGATTAGTTTGGGCTTTATTGGAACATTAACAGGCGGTGGACAAGTATTACCAGATGGCACTGAAATATATATCCAAAATGCCGCGTTTGTATGGGTCATTCCAATTATTTTATCATTTATTTTGACGTTATTTTTTATGGATGAGCTACCAAACACGAAACAAAGTGTAAAAAGTCAATTAGCCGTTTTAAAGTTGAAACACACATGGGTGATGGCATGGTTGTATATTATGTGCTTCGGTTCCTTTATCGGATTTGCAGCTGCTTTTCCATTGTTAATAAATAGTGAGTTTTCAGATATAAACGGGGTTCAATTCGCATTCTTAGGGCCGTTAATTGGCGCTTCGATCCGCCCCATTGGAGGCTGGTTAGCAGATAAAATGAACAGTGGTTCGAAGGTAACTTTTTGGACGATTGTTAGTATGATTATGGCCACATTAGGCATTATTTTCTTCTTATCAGTAGGTAGTTTCATTGGTTTTCTCTTCATGTTTATTATATTATTTGCAGGAACGGGCATTGCAAATGGTGCTACATTTAGAATGGTGCCATTTATATTCGAAGCAAAACAATCTGCACCAGTACTAGGGTTAATCGCAGCATTTGCTGCGTATGGAGCATTTTTAATCCCTAAAATCTTCGGATGGTCCATTGATATTACTGGCAGTGCGTTGTTTGCTTTATATGCCTTTGTTATATACTATGTCATCAGCTTGTTTGTTTGCTGGTTTTGGTATTCTAGGAAAAAATCAGGCATTGAATGTTGATAAGGTACCCAGTGTGGTGCAACTTCACCGTGTGGGGGAAGCGAATTTGTCTCAAAATGTTAAAAGCAGTGCTTCAGCATAAAAGGGTATTCTTCTACCCCGAAAATCAGAAGAGTGGGACTTAAATGATAATAATGTTTTTGCGATTTCCCATTTAATTAAAGTCTTGAGTTGAGTATAAACAAGAATGGTGAAATCGTGTAGCATGGGAAGCGATAATTCAGTATTGACGAAAAGGCGTACTTTACAAGAGTGCGCCTTTTTTATACTATAGTTGGGAGTCAAAGGGAGTGGAGTTTCTCTCATACAAGAATACTGATTTTCTTGATTTGTTGATTGCTGACTAAATCCCTTTGAAAATGGAAATTCAAAAAGGTGTGTTTAAAGTAAAGAAATATACTCTGTAGAAAAAGTTGCTGTGGAGTATTGTTAGATTTCATATCTGTAATGATGCAAGTTCGTATGATTGCGATTATGTCAAGGACATCTATGTATGACAATGTAAAAAGGGGGAGACCATGATTCCAGGTTCATGGAGAGCATTAGTATGGATTGGATTAGCTGAAATATGCGCATTAAGTTTGTGGTTTAGTGCTTCTGTTATAGCACCCGAACTAAGACAAGTATGGAATCTTAGCTCCAACTTAGAAGTGTGGTTGTCTACTTCTGTCCCAATTGGTTTTGTAATAGGTGCATTATTTAGTTCTTATTTTGGGATAGCAGATCGTTTTAATCCTAGAAAAGTATTGTCTGTTTCAGCGTTTCTAGGAGCGCTCTTTAATGTTGCACTTATACTAGTAGATCAAGCTTTTTTAGGTATCTTACTTAGGATATTAACTGGTGTAGCACTCGCTGGTGTATACCCGACAGCTATAAAAATACTATCACAATGGTTTCCAAAAAAACGCGGACTTGCTATTGGTATCTTAATAGCAGCATTAACTCTAGGGTCTTCTTTGCCACATTTTATTGTAATATTCCCTTCTTCTTTAAATTGGCAATTAGTGATTATTTGTAGTTCAGTATTGGCACTACTAGCAGCTATAATTGTCAACTGGATTTTAGAAGATGCTCCAGTAACAACTAAAAAATTACCTTTCTCATTTAAATTAATTAAAAGGGTAGTAAAGAATAAACCTGTAATGCTTGCGAACTATGGTTACTTTGGGCATATGTGGGAGTTGTATGCAATGTGGACGTGGATTCCCATCTTTTTGACCTCTAGTTTTACAAGCTATTCACCAGGAATTTCTCCCTGGTTCGTCGCACTTTCCTCTTTTATTACAATCGGTATTGCAGGGGGAATTGGTTGTGTAATAGGTGGGATAGTGTCAGATAAAATTGGAAGAGCGAATTTAACGATTATTTCTATGTCTATCAGTGCTATATGCTGTATCTTGATTGGTTTTACATATGGTCAATATATTTGGATAACATTAACCCTTTCTATCATATGGGGAATGTCTGTCATATCAGATTCTGCCCAATTTTCTGCCGCAGTTTCAGAAGTAGCAGAAGTTGAGTATGTAGGTACAGCCCTTACTTTTCAAATGTGTATTGGTTTCCTAATCACTATATTTTCTATAAATCTAATTCCTTTTATTGAGAGTTTTGTAGGCTGGGAATGGGTCTTTGTATGTTTAGCGGTTGGTCCAATTCTTGGAACCGTATCTATGATCCAATATAAACGGCATGAATTTAATATTGTAAAAGGTGAAGTGTAACAGCGAAAAGAGAAACTTCGTAATTAAATGGAAATGGAATGAACAAGCATTTGTTTATTAGGATATGAAATTAAAGATCTCACGAAAAACAGCAAAGACCGGGATGTATAGAAAGGAAAAGGACCGATCCCTTCCTTTTTAATTATATTTAAATTTGACTAACCGCTCAACCCCACTGATAATTACTTTAGGTGATAAGATGACTAACGTTGTGAAAATTTCAGTAAGAAATTTAGTAGAATACGTGTATCTTAGTGGCAGTATTGAAACTGGATTCCGTTCTTCTTCTACGATGACAGAAGGCACAAGAATCCATCAGTTAATCCAAAAAGGTTACCGAGAACACGATGAAAAGGAAGTGTATGTAGAAACAGATATTCCTTATGAAGATTTTGTTGTTCGAGTGGATGGACGTTGTGATGGACTACTGAAAGATGAGGAGTCTGTGACAATTGATGAAATAAAGTCTATAGTAAATTCATTAGATGATGTTGAGGAAGATACATATCCAGTCCATTGGGCACAGGCTATTTTTTATGCCTATATTTATGCTGGTGACCATCATTTATCAGATTTGACGATTCAACTTACGTATGTACAGGTGAAAACACTGGAGCAGAAACAATTTCGTCGTATGATGACATATGAGGAAATGAAATCATTCGTTTATGAGGTAATCGAGGAATATGCTATTTTTTTAAAAGTGAAGATAAAGCATAAGAATAAGCGAAATAAGACAAGTAAAACACTTGAGTTTCCGTTTAAAACATATAGGGAAGGTCAACGTAAGCTTGCAGGTGCCGTATATAAAACGATTGATGACAAAAAAACATTATTCGCAAGTGCTGCGACTGGGATAGGGAAAACAATATCTACTATCTTTCCTGCTGTAAAAGCGATTGGCGAAGGAAAACTGGAGAAAATGTTTTATTTGACTGCAAAAACAATTACAAGAACAGCGGCAGAAGAAACATGTCAGCTATTGATTGATCACGGTCTAGATATGAAAGTGCTGACAATAACCGCCAAAGATAAAATTTGTTTTCAAGAGGAAACGATTTGTACAAGTGAAAATTGTCCATTTGCAGCTGGTTTTTATGACCGTATAAATGAGGCGATTATTGATATTTTGGAGCAGGAGAAGCTGATAAATCGAGGCATTATTGAACAATATGCTCGAAAGCATCAAGTTTGTCCTTTTGAATTTTCTATCGAACTTGCTTATGCAGTAGATACTGTCATTTGTGATTATAATTATATTTTTGACCCGAGAGTATCGTTGAAGCGGTTGATGGAAGATCAGAAAAAGAAAACGGCCATCCTAGTAGATGAAGCCCATAACTTAGTGGATCGTGCAAGGGAAATGTATTCTGCTACGATTCATAAATCCAACTTTTTGCAACTGCAAAGGTATTATAAAAATACTCCCCTTGCTATAGAGGCTAAAGCGATCAATGACTATTTATTGCAAGTGAAGAAGTCTGAGGAATATTTACGAAAGGATTTAGATGAAGAACTTGTTGCATTACTAGAAACATTCATCATGCAAGCGGAGATACAACTGGTGAAGGTTGATCATGAATTGTTGCTAGACACGTATTTTGCCGCGCAAACTTTTATGAAAATTGCTAAACTTTACAATGAGCAATTCATTACATATGTTGAAGTTCATAAAAGCGAAGTGAAGATGAAGCTATTTTGCCTTGATCCATCTCAACAAATTCTTAAAATGGGGAAAGGATTTAGGAATAGGGTGTTCTTTTCAGCAACTTTAATACCTGCAGATTATTATAAAGAGTTACTTGGGGGACAATCGGAGGATTATGTTATCTCCATTCCATCCCCTTTTGCGAGAAAAAACATAGAGGTCATCATCCAACCATTATCGACGAGATATCGGGATAGGGAAAAGACAATGGCACCGATGGTACACTTTATCAAAGATGTGATAGATAAGAAGGAAGGAAATTT
The DNA here is from genome assembly GCF_019042215.1 of Evansella tamaricis. GTDB lineage: Bacteria > Bacillota > Bacilli > Bacillales > Salisediminibacteriaceae > Evansella > Evansella tamaricis. The sequence continues at coordinate 19,129 of NZ_JAHQCS010000068.1, forward strand.
CTTAGTCTTTTTTCCATCTTATCAATATATGAGAGACGCGTATGAGCAATTTACGGAGTATGGTTCAAGTGTGTCTACGATTATTCAGGATGCGGGAATGGCCGAAGAAGAGAGGGAATATTTTTTGGCACAATTTACATCTGAACGTGCCGAAAGATTGGTAGGTTTTGCTGTACTAGGAGGAATTTTTTCTGAAGGTGTTGACTTGAAAGGTGATCGATTGCAAGGTGTGATCGTCGTTGGGGTCGGCATGCAACAGATTGGTTTTGAACGAAATATTATTAAAGACCATTTCCAATCGGTTGGAAAGAATGGCTTTGATTATGCTTATGTCTATCCTGGAATGAATAAAGTACTGCAAGCAGGTGGACGACTGATTCGATCTGATTCGGATACTGGCATGATTGCCTTAATTGATGATCGGTTTTTACAGAAGAAGTATCAGGCGTTACTCCCTTATGAATGGCAGGATTATAGTGTGGGTGCCCCAATTCGTCTCTTTTAATATAAAAGTCTAAAAATGTTAAAAGTAAAGGTATGACATATAGTGAAAAGTTAGTGAGGGGAAGTTGATAAAAATGACATAGAAAAATATAATAATATTTTTACATAAATTCAATTATCTTAAGTACGTGCATCGCTATTGATATAGATACGGAAGAAGAAGGGGACGGACTTTGGAATATAATACTTGCAAGTAACTAGCCAAGACACGATTTATGTGGACTTGGCTTTTAGCTGTTGGAAGTTGTCAGTAAAAATGCTTCTATATTGCATATCCACTTATAAAATAGATAATATACCTGAACGGAACTACCCTTAAAACAATAATATTTTTAATTAAAACAATAAATATTTATTGTTAAACAATAATTTGTATGATAAATTTATATGGAGATTATAGTGAAGAGGTGCTTTTGATGAAACGAGGTTCAACGCTCTTTCTAAAAATAGCTGTTATTTGTATTGGGATTCCAGTTCTTGCTTTGTGTATTTTTTTATTGCCTCAAATTGGGAAGGAGGCAATAGAAGCAGTTGATAAAGGTTCCACAGTGGCATACATGGTATTTGGTATTTTAGGAATAATGTATGGTTCCACGATCCCGTTTTATTTCGCATTGTACCAAGCACTTAACCTTTTAAACTACATAGACAAAAATCATGCATTTTCCGAATTATCTGTAACAGCACTAAAAAAAATCAAAATTTGTGCACTGATCATTAGTGGCTTCTATGTCATGGCCATTCCATTTGTTTATATCATTGCAGAGATAGATGATGCACCGGGGCTCATCATTGTTGGATTGATCATGATATTTGCACCGTTGGTAATTGCAGTCTTTGCTGCTGTTCTCCAAAGACTCCTACAAGAAGCAATCACAATAAAATCAGAAAATGATTTAACGGTTTGAGGTGAAATAATGGGGATTATCATCAATATTGATGTGATGTTGGCGAAAAGAAAAATGAGTGTAACAGAACTTTCGGAGAGAGTTGGCATTACGATGGCTAACCTTTCCATACTAAAAAATGGAAAGGCAAAGGCGATACGTTTTTCCACTTTGGAAGCTATTTGTGACGCCTTAGATTGTCAGCCAGGAGATATTCTCGAATATGAAAGTGAAAAGGAAGAATAATTATATAGAAAATAACTTATAAAGGGGCCATTGTGAATGAAAAAATTATCCATGTTTTTGGTGTTCCTTGTTATTTTATCAGCTTGTGCCGTCCATTCTGCTACTCCAATGAAGCCCAATCCTAATTCCATGGTATTAAATATTAGAAATAACGCAAATTTTGATTATTATACAATAGAAGTGAATGTTCAATCTGAAAATGCAATAAACTCAGGTGGGGTAATGTACGCTGATGGTTCCAAAATAGAAAAAGGGGATATACTTGGATTTGAATACATTGATAAAGTAGACTTTCAATTGATAGGGGAAAAATCTTTTGTGGTGGTGTTACAGGATAAGGACCAACTAAATCAAGTACACCTGGAGCCCTTCACCATCGAATTGGCCGCAAATACAGATTTTCTTTTTGAAATAACCGGTGATTCCATGGAAGACGTTGAAATTAGACAAATAAAATAGTAGAACTTCACAAGGGGAACTTCCGATACAAGGAGGTTCTCCATTTATTTTCTAGTTAAAACGTTAATACGTTGTTGCGATCATCTGGATGCAGTACAAAAGCAAAATTAGTAGTCATAAAGGATACTAGTTTATAAGGGTTTCCTTGCAATAAAATACTACCATTCACTTCATAAAGAATAAAATTATAATCATCGGTATTTTCATATAGTAGTGTACCAACGTTGAAGATTATATCCTCTTCGTTTTCATCTACCACATTCATAAGGATAATATGTCTTTTAAATTTATCCAAGTTTTCCCCTTGTATTCATTTTCAACTTTTTCATGATCCTTCCATAATGTAACTAGTAAGCTAATATTAAGTATTCAGGTCTCTGCATAGCATGGTTAACTGGAACAAACGAAATGTATTAACTTAAAGTAACGGCAAAGTAGTGTTTCTAAGAGTGTCCCTGCTATAAAAAAAATCACTAATTTGTTAAATGAAGAAGAAGGATTTTTCTCATCTTTGTCGAATTGTGACAAAATAAGTAAAAACTTGGAACATTCAGAAGAAAAAAGATTCGCTTTTTCGAGCCGGACGATTAGGTTAAGTTCTTCTTTATTGGTTTTGTAAAGATGTGATCGTTTTTCTCTATAAGTTTTTTACATATTACAGACACTGATGTAATACGAAATTATTTGGAAAATAAATAGTAGGATGAGATTCTTTATTTTAAGGAGAGATAAGAAATGAAAAGAGGTTTAAGTATTTTTTTACTTTGGTTGATGTTATTCTACACGATGTCTAGTAGCATAATGCCATCTTATGCTATAACACCAGATGATCAACCTAGTGTTATTAAGGATGTAAGCTTAATTGATGAAGAAGGTAATATCGTAAACTACGATACTCCCAAAACAGATTCAAAGGTATATATACAGGTTCAATGGTCTGTTTCGGGTAAAGATGTTAATGAAGGTGATACAGAAAAATTCACCTTACCAAATGAAGTCGATATTTTAGAAGTGCAAAATGGAGTTTTACTTGAGGATAAACTAAATGAGGAAGTTGGATCATTTGAAGCTTTAATGGATGATACAGTTGTATTGACGTTTAACCAGCGTATTGAAGAACTGGAAGAGGCAACAGGTACTTTCTCTTTTGAAGTTAACCTTTCACTTGAGGAAAAAAAAGGGAGTGTAGAAGAAGAAGTAGTTATTGAAGGTGAAACGGATACATATGAGAAAGATAACATTACTTTTTTATCTACAACAGGGGAACAACCATATCCAGAAAATCTCCTAATAGAAGTCTCGTTAAAGGAAATACTGGAAGATGGCAACACGAGAGATCTCGAACCAAATGAAGAAATAATTGTTCAAAGTCCTTATAATGATTTTAATTTAAAGTTAAATTATCGATTTGAATTACCAAATAACCACACATATAGAGATGGCTCTATTTATACAATAGAAGTGCCAAAGCATTTTACTATTCCAGTAGTTATAGACCCTGAACCTTTAGTCAGGGGGGATGGACAGGTTTTCGGAAGTTTTATTACAGAAGGAAATAAAATCTTGATTACGTTTAATGAAAACGTCCAATATGAATCAAATATAATTGGCTACATATCTCTTTCATCATCATTTGATAAGAACTATGATGGTCCCGCGTTAGGTGAGCCTATTTCGATACCATTAAGTAATGGAGAAACTACAGAATTCCCGGTTCGTTTTGTCCCAGATGGTTCGGCGATTGAGAAGAACGGAGTACCAAACAAGGTTTACAATACGGATACAATTGAATGGACAATTGATATTAATAAGAACTTACAAGTACTAGAAGATGTAGTTTTAGATGATGTGTTAACGGAAGGTGATCACCAATATATAGAGGGTTCAATGCGTTTTTATCAGTTAGTCATGAATGCAAATGGCACAGTGGTGGATGTCATTGAATTAACGGAATATGAAAATACCACATTTCCTATCGAGTTTGACAAGATTGAGCAAGCATATCGAATTGTTTATGAAACTGAGATTCTAGATAACGTTGGTGAAAGATATAGAAATGTGGCAACATTAAATGGGACTAATATGTCACAGGTTGAAGCTTCTGCATCAGTATCAGTTTCACGTGGTAAACCATTAGAAAAAGGTGCTGTTGCATATAATAATGTAACACAAACAATTACTTGGACAATTAAATATAATTATGATGAAAAAGTAATTCCAGTTCAGAGTGCAAAATTGACCGATAAATTAGGTAATAATCAAGTATTAGTAGGAAATAGCTTTGTGGTAGAAGAGGTTGACATTGACTCAGATGATGGGAGTGTAATCGGAACAACGATTATACCAGAAGACGCATATGTGATTCATCAAACTCCTGATGGATTTGAGTTCACATTCGAAGAAGGAATTGATCGGGCATATAACATAACTTATGAGACAACTGTAGATGAACGTGTTCTTGATAATGTCTTGATTGAGAATACCGTAGAAGATGATTACAATAATTCAACTACTGGTCAACAGACAATACATCAAGGTGTCTTTATTAAATCACACACTGGTAATACAAATTACAAAACTAAAGAGACAAACTGGCAAATTTTAATTAATCGAGATGAACAACCCATGAACAATATGGTTGTTATAGATACTTTACCAAATGGATTCACTCCAAAAAATATTCAATTAACCCATGATGGTAATACATGGGATGAAGGTGAAGAATATATTTTTGAATATGATAATGGAGTGATGCGTTTTGAAATGATGGAACCAGTTACGAAACGTGTATACATTAGGTATACTACTGAAATTAACTTTGATGATGTTGATCCAAGTTTAACAACCTACAGAAATAATGCAACTCTTGAGTGGGAACCAGAAGGGGAAACAGAAACTTACACGAAATCTGCATCAGCAACATTTGATCCAGATAATTATACTAAGAACAATGGTTTTAAACATGGTAGTTATAATGCCCTCACTAAAGAAATCACATGGCAAATTGGACTTAACTACAATAATCAATCCCTAAGTAATGTCGTGCTAGAAGATATTATTCAAGGTAATCAAAATTTTGATATTAGTAATTTACGTGTGTATGAAATGATTTTAACTGGAGAAGTGGATGGCTATGACGTAGGTAATGAAGTGACATCAGATTTTATCATAAATAACGTAACAAGTTCGAACGATGAACCTGGATTCGAAGTAGAGTTTGGAAGTATAAATTCTGGGTACTTGATCGAATACACTACGGACCTAAATGGTGAACAAATTGAAGCAACGTATAACAATGATGTCAATATATCAAGTGATAATTCCGATGATATTCATTTACCAGCCTCTGTTAGTATTAGTTATGGTGGGGAATACACAAATAAACAGGCACAGCAAAACGCATTTAATCCCCGAGTTGTTAACTGGGTGGTTCGAATAAATTATTCTCAGTCTGAAGTAAATCAATTATCATTAACGGATACCCCAAGTATTAACCAGACTGTTCTTACGGACACAATAAAAATATTTGGTACAACGGTAACTGAAAATAGTATTACTAAAAACTCCACTGACTTACTTGTTGAAGGGGAGGATTATACTTTAACAATGGTAGAAGACAGTGAAGGGCAAGAATCATTTACGATAGACTTTCTAGAGGAAACCATTAATCGAGCTTATATATTAGAATATGATACTTATATTCTATATGCTGGGGATGGAACTATCTCCAATACACTTCACTTTGATGCAGTTGAAATTGTTGACAACGAAGAGGATGGTAGTTTTAACACCAATATCAATTTTTCACAAATTAGTGGTGGAATTGAAGGTGAAGTTGGGAGTCTAGAAGTTGTAAAAGTTGACTATGACGACGATGAAAATACACTTTCAGGGGCCGTTTTTGAATTATATGACGAATCAGGTGCCGTGTTACTGAAATCAGGTATAACAAATGAAGATGGTAAGGTTAAATTTAATAATTTACTCTATGCTAACTATCAACTAAAAGAGGCAGAAGCACCAGATGGTTATGTTGTAGGGATTCAAGACCAACAAACTGTCACTATTAATGAAGCTGTAGAAACAGTGACGATAGCCAATAAAGAAATAAAACGCCATGTGCAACTAACGAAGGTGGATGGTTATGATAATTCGCCACTTGAAGGCGTAATTTTTGAATTAAGAAGAGCGGATGGTACCATCGTTGACCACCTGAATGAATCAGATTTAACAACAGATGAAAACGGTCAAATCTATATTGAAGACCTTGAGCCGAATAATTATTATTTTGTGGAACTACAACCAAAAGTTCACTATCAAGAGAATGAGAGAGAGTATTCATTTACAATAGAGCCTTTACAAACTGATATTGATCAACTGACCATTGAAAATGAGTTAATACCTGGAACGGTGACAATTACTAAGGTGGATAAAGATCGACCAGAGGATGGATTATCAGATGCAATTTTTGAGATTAGTGATGAAAATAATCGAGTAGTTGATACGGTGACTACTGGTGTAGATGGAATTGGAGTATCGCATGATTTACGTCCTGGAGAGTATACTCTTAAAGAGGTTGCTGCACCATTTGGTTTTAATCGTTCTGAAGAGGCAGAAGCTGGGATCGTCTTTACGATTGAAAAAAGTCAAGAGACTTCACTTAAAATAGATACAATTACTAATGAAGTAAAAACAGCAGATCTAGAAATAATTAAACGTGGTGAAATAAGTGAAAGGTTACTTCCTGGAGCGTTGTTCGAGCTAGAATATGTATCCGGTGATTATGCACATCTTGATTTCATTGTCCAAACAGGAACAACTGGAGTAGATGGTAGAGTACAATTTGAAAATCTAAAACCAGGAACATATGAACTAAGAGAGCTTGAAGCACCACCTGGGCATATTAAAAGTGATCCACTAGAAATCGAATTGACATTAGCACATGTTAATAACAATCAGGTAGTACAGCGTGAAGTTAGAAACTCTCCCTTTGCTGAGGTGCGATTGACTAAAGAAGATGCTGATACAGGATATCTCTTAGAAGGCGCTATTTTTGATGTTATTACAATGGAAGGCGTAGAAGTCGAAGGGTTTACAGGATTTACTACGAATAGTGATGGAGAAATCCGTATCGGAGGGTTACCGGTCGGAGATTATCAATTAAAGGAAACAAATGCACCATATGGTTATAACATTATAGATGATGGTATAACAGAACCATTCACTATTAGCGAAACAACTGAGACAGAAATTATTACTATTGAACCAGTAGAAAACGAGATTATTCGCGGAGATGTTACGCTCATTAAACGTGATGGAGATACAGAAATACCATTAGCTGACGTTACCTTTACATTACGTGGAGAGGATCTACTACATGATGGGGAATATGGTGAGACAACTCATACAACGAATGAAAATGGAGAAATACATGTAGAAAACTTACGACCTGGAAAGTATATGTTCGAAGAAGTTGCTCCACTTGATGGGTATCAAGGACAATGGGCCGTTCATTTAGGTAGTTTTGAGATTGAACTAAACCCAACCGAAACTGTGGAAGTAGAAATAGAGAATTATCAATTAGTAGACTTTGAAATTGTGAAATATTGGAATGACACAGATGAAGAAACACGTCCAGATGAAGTGACCATACGTGTTTTACAAAATGGTAGGTTCCTCTTTGAAGAAACTATGACTAAATCAAACAACTGGAATATTGAGATTACAGGTTTAGATGCTGTTGATGAAAATGGGGAGAAATACACGTATACAATTGAAGAACCACCAGTTGATGGATACATTCTGGAAAGTTTAACAGGGAACAGCAATGATGGGTTTATCATTCGAAATGTTCAAGCAATGGATTTAACTGCATCAAAAATTTGGAAAGATGAACCGGGAACTGCTCAACGGGCTACAGTTTCTGTGGACCTTTACCGAAATGGTGTATTACACCGAAGTGGTGAAATAAGAGAGAGTTCTGACTGGAAGTTTGTATTTACTGATTTACCAATATTTGATGAGGCAGGGAATCATTATTACTATACGATTGGAGAAAGATCAGTTCCAGGATACGATATGGAAGAAATAATCCCCACCGATTCGGGGTTTGAGATTACCAATGTAAGAGCTGGAGAAACAGTAGTAAGTGGAGAAAAGATTTGGTTAGATGATGATTCAGAAGACCGTCCAGAATTCATTACAGTTCACCTATTACGAAATGGAGGTCCAATCCCAATCGATGAGCAAGAAGTGACAGCGGATACTGATTGGGCGTTTAGTTTTGAAGGTTTGGACGAATTTGATGATCAAGGGGTACCGTATTCGTACACAGTAGAAGAAGATCCTGTAGAAGGATATGAAACAACGATAAATGGATATACGATTACGAATCTACGAGTGGGAGAAATAGACGTAAGGGGTGAAAAGATTTGGTTAGATGATGATTCAGAAGATCGCCCAGAATCCATAACAGTTCATCTATTCCAAAATGGGGACCATATCGATGAGCAAGAAGTGACAGGTGATGCTAATTGGGAATTTTCATTCTCGAATTTAGCAGAATTTGATAATCAAGGTAAAGCGTATACCTACAGAGTAGAAGAATATCCTGTAGATGGATATGCTACAACAATAGATGGCTATACGATTACGAATCTACGAGTGGGAGAAATAGACGTAAGGGGAGAAAAGATTTGGTTAGATGATGATTCAGAGGTCCGCCCAGAATCCATTACAGTTCATCTGTTGCAAAATGGGGACCATATCGATGAGCAAGAAGTGACAGGTGATGCTAAATGGGAATTTTCATTCTTGAATTTAGCAGAATTTGATAATCAAGGTAAAGCATATACCTACACAGTAGAAGAAGAAACAGTAGAAGGATATGAAACATCAATAGACGGATATACGATTACGAATCTACGAGTGGGAGAAATAGACGTAAGGGGAGATAAGATTTGGTTAGATGATGATTCAGAAGACCGTCCAGAATCCATTACAGTTCACCTATTACAAGATGGGGAACGAATGGATGAGCAAGAAGTGAATGCTGACTCGAATTGGGAATTTACATTTGCCAATTTAGCGGAATTTGATCATCAAGGTAAAACATATATCTACTCAGTAGAAGAAGAGCTAGTAGAAGGCTATGAAACAACAATAGATGGATATGAGATTACCAATTTACGAGTAGGAACAACAGAGGTAAGGGGAGAAAAGATCTGGTTAGATGATAATTCAGAAGAGCGCCCAGCATCCATTACAGTTTACTTATTGCAAAATGGAGAACAAATCAATGAACAAGAAGTGACAGATGATGCTAATTGGCAATTTTCATTTGCTAGTTTAGTGCAATATGATGAGCAAGGTGTTGCATATACCTATACAGTAGAAGAAGAGCCGATAGATGGGTATGAAACAACAATTGATGGATATACAATTACCAATCTACGAGTTGGAGAAACAGAAGTAAGTGGTGAGAAAACTTGGTTAGATGATAACTCAGAAGATCGCCCAACAGCTATAGAAGTTTATTTACTTCAAAATGGTGAAATGGTAGAGACTCAACAAGTAACAGTTGAAGATGAGTGGAAATACCAGTTTACAAATTTAGCTGCATATGATAATTATGGAGTACTTTATAGCTATACAGTGGAAGAAGCGGAAGTTAGTGGTTATGAGCCAATTTATGACGGATTCGATATAACAAATCTTCGCGCTGGTATAACTGAAATTAGTGGAGAGAAGATTTGGTTAGATGATCATTCAAGTGATCGTCCATCACTGATCGAAGTGCATTTAATCCGTGATGGAGTATCGTATGCTACACAAAAACTAAGTGAATCTACGAATTGGCAATATAGTTTTTCAGAGCTGGAGATGTTTGATGAGCAAGGAGTAGCATATACCTATACAGTAGAAGAAGAACCTGTAGAAGGGTATGAAACATCAATAGATGGATATACGATTACGAATCTACGAGTGGGAGAAATAGGGATAAGTGGAGAAAAAACATGGTTAGATGATAACTCTGAAAAACGCCCAGATTCCATTACAGTTTATCTGTTACAGAATGGGGAACGAATGGATGAGCAAGAAGTATCAGCGAATTCAAATTGGAATTATACTTTTACAGGGTTAGACCAGTTTGATGACAAAGGAGGCTCTTACGTCTATACGGTAGAGGAAGAGCCAGTAGAAGGGTATGATACTACAATTGAAGGCTTTAACATTACAAATGTACGTGCAGGGGTTACAGTGATTGAGGGGGAAAAAATATGGAAAGGTGATACAGAATCTGCTCGACCAAATGTGATTTTTGTGGATGTGTATCAAAACGGAATATATTATGCCACGGTTGAAGTAACTTCGGCGTCACATTGGGAATATCGTTTGAGTGACTTACCTAAATATGATGAAGAAGGTGTATTATACGAATATACAGTTGAAGAGAAGGTAGTGGAGGGATATGAGTCCACAGTAGATGGTTATATAATAACCAATACAATGATCAAACAATTGGATGAAGGTAAGGCCCACGATAAGGATTCATTACCTGATACTGCAACGAATTTATATACTAAGTTGTTAATTGGAGTCGTGATTTTAGTAACGGGAATACTTGTACTTCGTTTAAAACGAAGACGAAGAAAAGTGTTAGATAACTAAATGCTAATAGTGGACTGAAAGAAGAGGCTGGGACATAACTAAAGTGTTTAATTGAAAATCCGAACAATACAAACGATAGCGAAGTATATTTCCGTAGCTAATGATTGCGTGGATTTTTCATTGATTAAAACACTTTGTCCCAGCTTCTTTCTTACCTTTAGACAAGTGTAATTTGGATACAGATTGAATAAATATGTAAACCAACCCAAGAGGTCTTGGAAAAAGATCTACCGAGGTTTCGTCTAAACCTCTGTTGAGACCTCGTTACTGTTATAAAATCCAAAATTAGAAAGTCCTTATTTGGCGGGACCGTCTGGGAATCGAACCCAGCGGAGACGTCACGCGCTTCCCTGAAGGTTTTGAAGTTATGGTTTGACCGTTATATATAGTGTCTTATAATGCTATAAAGTGCTATACAATAAGGTTTCTGTGACGTCTAGTAATTTTTAGTATCATAAAATTTTTAAAAAATGGGCACTCGCATGGCACTCTTTAGAAGTAACCCTTGTAGCATTGGGTTATTTTTTTTATCAAAATACAAAGTCTATTGAATGAGAAGTAGTTGGATATTTATGTTAAAATGTTCTTGGGAATTGTAGACTTTGTGAATTGATGCACTTAAACTCCCTCAGTTAGATTAATATATCTATTGAATACTTGCTTATTCGTAGGATTTCAAACCACTAGTAAGAACAATGACGGATAAAGTGGAGTGATTATTGAGCATAAAGGCTACATGAATGCATGCGGAAATAGAGGAGTAAATGGTAATTCCACCTTTTACCATATAATGCACGTTTCTCCACGCCGCCCCTGGAGGCTTTCCCTCCCATGTCTCAATGGGTCTAATGCCCTATCATTCCTTCGTCATGCCTATCAAAGGGGTGGAGGCCGGTTTTGCTAACGGAATGGGTCAGTGCCCTTGTGTTTAAGTATTCCAGTACTCCGTGCTTTCTTTGAGATCCTACGAATAACCCAACATTCAATAAAGTGACTTTTGCTGTTTCATATGTTCAGGTAATTCACTTATGCTGCTAAAGCCGCCAAAGGGTGTACTTTTTCTGCACAATAAGGTTCATTACGTCGAGCAATTCCAACTATCATTCTTCAAAATTTAGCAATTAGTTTCATGATAGATTTCATTTTTTTCATCTTTTTCACTTTGACATTGTGAGCATGAATCTCTTTGAACTCAGTATTGTTCATCACAAGGCATATGGTTGCTAGGTATAAAAATCCCTTAAACGAGACCTTCCTCTCTTAGAAATGACTATTTGTTCTTTCCATTTTCCAGAGCTAGCCTCGATTAAATGTAAACCCGCATGACGTAATAGAGGATTGCCATGTGCGAACTGACTTAAATAACCAGCTTCCCCTAAAATTCCACCTAACATTACGATTGTTAATCCTTTGATACTAATTTATCTGTAAAAGTAATGCTTTTAAGAGCTTCAGATACTTCTATATCTACTATTTCCAGTTGGCTTATGGCGAGAACGAATTCTTCAAGTAATTGTTTTAGGTGTAATTTATAGGCATCATGTGCTTTATCATTACCAACAGATTTTTAGCAAGTTTAACGGGTGCTTCGGCTTTTTTTATACCAGGTTGACGCTTCATCATCTTTTTCTACTCTTAACAATATCCACAGCTTCCATCGAACGTAATTCTTTTGGGGTAGGGAATAAACGAAGAGTAGCGATTGCGCCTTTACATGTAACGTTTACTACGCAGCAGATAATACCAATTTTCGTCGAATTTGTGAAAGAATGCTCTTAATGTGGAAGCTAATTTGAAAAATACTAGAATGAAACAACAGAACCAAGAACAAATAACCCGATCCTGACTACCGATAATTAAGACCAAACAAAAAAGGTCGACAAGAAATAATGTCACAAATATTCACCCTTCCTCGTCTTGAGTTATGAAATAAAAAAGGAGGTTATCTTATGGATAAAAAATGGGATGTTGTTATTATAGGTGGTGGCCTAGCTGGTTTTGTGGCAGCCAATTATTTAGCACGAAACCAGTTATCTATATTAATACTCGAAAAAAATAAAAAGGTAGGTGGAAGAGCAAGGACTGATCACATACGTCAACAGTATTTTAATTTAGGTCCACATGCTCTATATAAAAAGAGTAAAGCCAAGTCGATTCTCGAAGAATTAAATATACAACTTTCTGGAAAGTCTCCTAAGAAAGGAGGCGTTTTAGTTAAAGGTAATTTGGAATATACTGCACCTTTTACTCCTATAGGCCTGCTCAATACCAGCTTTTTAAGCTGGAAAGAACGGATTGAATGGGCTAAAGTTTTATTGAAAGTAATGTCAATTCAACCTGAAAAGTTAGCACAACAAACATACGAGCAATGGGTGCAGCAAACAACCCGTTTAGCAAATGTTCAATCATTACTCTATTTACTAGGCAGACTTTCGACGTATTGTCATTCTCCTGAAAAGGTTAGTGGGATGGTTGTGTTATTACATTTGAAGGCTGTCATGAGCGGTGTACTTTATTTAGATAAAGGTTGGCAAACAATGATAGACCAACTTCACAATAATTGCGTTATCTTTGGTGGACAGGTTCAAACACGTAAGTGTATCAAACAAATTGTTCCAATTAAACAGAACCATTTTAAATTAGTACTATCAGATGATGAGGTTATTTACGGGAAAAATGTTTTATCTACAGTAGGACCAAAAGAACTTACTCAGATGCTAGGTGAAAAGTCTCCCTTCTCCCAAATTGACTCGTTTACAAAAATGGAATCTGTAATGGGAGCTACTTATGATGTTGCTTTAACACAGCTTCCGAATCCAAAGAAATTATTCGCCATGGGAATAGTAGAGCCCATCTATTTTTCTGTACATTCAAATTATGCGCTACTCTCTGATGATGCCAAAAATATAGTTATGCATGTATTTAAGTACCACAATCCAAATGATAATATAGATACAAAAAAGGTAAAAAGCGAGCTTGAACATTTTTTAGAAAAGATACAGGCAGGGTGGAAAAACTATGAAATTACAAGTCGTTTTATTCCTCAAATTACAGTTAACCAGCGCATACCTCAAATAGGTGATGAACAAATATTACAGTGTTCTAAAAATAAAATTCCTGGATTATATATAGCAGGAGATTGGGCTTCTCCAGACTCAATTTTGTCAGAAGGAGCAGTTACTAGCGGGAAACAAGCAGCTGAGGAGATCATTAAAAAGGAAAAGAGTTGATATCGTGCAAATTAGTAATGAGGATTACCAACAATTTAAACCATTGTTGTTTTCCATAAGCTATCGTATGCTTGGCTCTATCGTGGAAGCAGAAGATATTGTACATGAAACCTTTTTAAAAGCGTATCAAATTGATGAGAAACAAATAGATAATAAGAAAGCATACCTCTGCAAAATGGTGACCAATCGATGTCTTGATGAATTAAAATCAGTACGGCGCAGACGGGAAAAATATGTGGGACCATGGAATCCTGTACCCTTATTGCTGGAGAAAACCGATGACTCCGATCCCTCCGATATTGTGTTAAAAAAAGAAGGATTGAGTATTGCCTTTTTACGTATGATGGAACATTTAGCACCAGATGAACGGGCCGTTCTCCTCTTAAAAGAGGTTTTTGACTACTCCTATTCTGAGATTGCTAATATTATAGAAAAGAAAGAAGAGAACTGCCGAAAAATTCTTAGTCGAGCTAAGCAAAAAATCTCACGCATAGAGGATGAAAGTTTAAACTATGAGAGAAATAAATACACTACTAATCTCTTTATTCAGGCATTTCAAATGCACAATACTGCTGCGCTATTAGAACTTCTAACTGAGAATGTTACTTTATATTCTGATGGTGGCGGAAAAGTCAATGCTGCTATCCGTCCAATCGTTTCTCGAGCTAATGTTATGGCCTTTCTATTTGGTATTTTCAAAAAGGTCCCCAAAGACTTTTACTTTGAAGTAAAAAATGTCAATTATCAACCAGCTATCGTAATTCATATAAATGGCAAGGTTCAAAGTATCCTCAGTTTTTATATTTCTAATGATAAAATTAATGAAATATATATAACCATGAACCCTGACAAGTTACCAATTCTCTAAAATATGGAGATAGATGGTGGAAAAATATGCTTTTGATACGTTGACAATTGCTAGGTGAAATTATAATCTACAAATCTTAACCTATGGCGATACATAATTAAAAGCATGTTCTTGGTCACAGGTAGCGGGATTTGATAGAAAAGTTTGAATGTCTCTTAAGTGATTTAATCGCTCATCACCAGAGCTTTGGGTGGAAGATGAAAAAATAATAAATAATTGCATAGAAACAAAAGAAGATAGTCATTAGCTGCGCAGCAACGATACTATCACTAGAAAACGATCTTCCACAATTGGTGGTATTGCTGAAGACCAAACCCTAATCCTTGGTAAATATAAGGAGGTTTAGGCTTTTTACTTTAAATCTTTGATATTCTTCTATTGGTAAACACGTGCAGTAAGTAATAACTTCGTGGCAACTGCTGGTAATAAACTTGGCGGAGATGGTACATTCTTGTGGCTGTAATCAGTTGGGAGCTGTAGAGAGGGAGTCTCTTCCATAGCCCCAAGAGCATTATTGGTAGAACATACCTAGCGGTCTGTTATTTGCTTCTATTGGAGAAGATACATTGGAGGAAATCGAGAATCAGGAAGATGAAGAAGGTGATATCGGTTTTATTATAAGAAATGAAATCACATTTACCCTGGCAGTGCAACTTGATTTACCTGGAACACCAGATCCAAATTTTGCAATGGGCGAAGTAGGGATAAACATTCATCCGTCTGGACCTGAATTGTACACGGAGTTCATTAACGATGCTCAAATGATTTTACGAGGGACTCATGGTCAATACAGCATTGAAAATGAAAGTGGAGAAGAATTGTTTGAAGGTGACTTTGAACCTTTTACAATGGTACCTCAATCGGAAATACGCTTCCCTGTCCCGAATCATTTAGAGCCTGGACTTTACAACGTGAATATAACCGCAAATGTAATGGATGAAGAGATAAATGCTGAAAGGACTTTTGAGATTGTTGCTGAACAAGTGAGAGAGTATGAAGAAATAAGAGAAGATGCATATCCAGTAGAGCCCCAAACAGGAATTCCAGTGTGGGTATGGATTGTGGGCGGTGTATTAGTTGCAGGTGTATTTTATTGACTAGGGGCAAGACGAAAGTAGGCTATGTCAATTACCTTATATTACCTTAAAAAAACACTTAATTTGGTAAGTTTTATCCTATATAATGGTAGCATTGGATGGAGGTGCTACCATTGTTTGCGTTATATGGAAAATCAACTAAAAAATACCTTGTTCCTTTTTCATCCACTATACTATTCATCTTTCTTTCAATTAATATTCCAACAGTAAAATCGTCAGAGACATCTGTTAACTTTACTGTTTCTAGTGGTACTTTACATATTCAGTCTTCAAAAGAGAATGTAACCTTGAGAATGAATGAGAAAACCGATGTGGTGGCTTACGGAGATGTGGGAAAATTAACTATTGTTGATGCTACAGGATCAGGTTCAGGATGGGTTTTAACCGTAAAGTCTACTCCGATTAATGAAGTAGAGCAAAACGGAAGAAGCGTAGTCGATGATTTTGAGGGTTCTTTATCATTACAGACTCAAGCGGCGAAGATCCAAAAGGGAGAAGGTTCATCAAATCCTCCTAATTGGGTAGGGAGTAAAACATACCATATTGAAGAACATTTACCAATCAAAGTTCTTTCTGCCAACCAAGGAGAGGGAATGGGTACATATAATATCGATTTTGGAGTCGATTCTTTAAAGTTTCAACTTCAACAAAATATAAGTGACGATACATATCTTGAGACTTCGCTAGTGTGGAATATCGTTAGTGGACCATAAGGAATTCCAATTAGAGAGGGGTTATCTACAAAATAAGTAGGTAGCCTTTTTATTTTCACTTTACCAGAATGTAAACTTGTATTAACACCTGTGAATTTGGAATGGAGGAGGAAATTGAAGAGGTAGAGGAACATTATATTGCCCCTCTACCAAAAACCACAATCAGGATGGACAAATTTAACTATTTCTTTCTGTAATAAATTCTTCTTGAAAAAACCACCGATAAAATAATCTGGAAGTATAGTATGTTACCCCCATTGTTAAATAACTCCAATACCACTTCCACTTTACATATTTGATAAGATTAGTGTACTTTTCAATAAGGACTTCACATAATGTAAGTGCGCCTGCATGAATATTGATGTAAAGAAATTTGAATAATTTGCTACGTTTTTCTGGGTAATACAAATTAAAAATTACGCATAAAGAAGGGTAAAGAAAATACTCAAATGAGAAACTTCCTTTGTATGCTTTTTTGAATTCTCTAACAGGATACTTAATTAACCCTTTTTCGACTACGATTAGACCAAATAACCAAGTTATAATTTGTTTATACAAAAATGATAGTGCACCATGTCTTATCTTATTTCGGGGAACATACCTAAAAAGAAGGCCTATCGCTAAAATCCAAAAGAAAATTAAAATTCTTTTATCTTTCGACATGAAAAATCCTCCTTCTTAAGTAAGGTATCCTAGAAATTTTCTTTAATACCAATGATGGAGATATTTTAAAAAAAGTGTCGTAAGTTAGGATTAGCATTGATTTAACAATAATTAAGGATAAAGTATAGTGTCAATAAAAACAGGAGAAGAAGTCATAATATGCTCAAGAAAAGAAAGAGAATCGTGGAAACGGAAAAAACAATTTGTTATTTAAGAGGGGTTATCTATCCAACAAGTAGATAGCCTTTTTAAATTCTATGTCCTAAAATGTAAACCCTCGTCAACGCTTGGAACTATTGAGATGGAGGTAGAAATTTATCAAATTTGTGTACTAAAGTGTACGAATTGTGTACGCCGATATAATAGGAAATGTTATTGTACACCTTTCGTGTACTAAAATGAAATTTAAATTTTCCAAGGAGAGAGATAATTACCTATTTATCACATAAGGAACCTGAACAGTTGTAACATCTCCACTTCTCCCAATTTGGGTGTGCTTTGAGCGTTGTTTTGCTCATTCAACGAAGTTAGATTCCCTCGTCCCTTAGGATACAATTCTGAAAAAAACGAGAATATCCTAGCATTCAAAAGGATTTAATAGGAAAAGTTCAGTAATCGTGTGTATTCGTATGTCATTACGATATTCTAGCCCCCATCATTGATGAATAAGGACACTTGTTAGGGATGTGAAAACAGACCGTTACAAGTGGTTTGGAGGTTATGACCATCTTAGGGGAAAAGTGTTCCAAAATTTGGGTGTTTATTGTTATATAAAAAGTGCTGATCGGGAATTTGAAGTGTGAATGGGATGAAGTCTGTAGCATATATTTGTAAGTGATTTTAGGGTTGGATAGATAAAAGTAACTAACGATTACAGACGTCAAAACGCTTTTCAAACATAAGAGATTAACCTGAAAAAAACGCTATAACTTTTCCTTGAAAATAGGCAGAAAGACATTCTAAGATTAAGATAAGGATAGCAACAAACCTCCATGACGTTACTTTGAAAAGATGTTATGGGTCGTTATGACCCCATTAAAAACGTAGGAGGGTACTATCCATGGAAGAAACTATCAAATGTAATACCTGTCACCAAGAGAAGTCACGTTCAGAATTTAGACGTGTAAAGTCACCAGAAATGTGTCTTGCTTGCATCCAAAAAAGGAAAGATGCTCGGCGGAACATGGAAAAGAAAAAACAGCATCAGAACAGGTCGGACGAACATGGTGTCCGAAATACAATCTATCTAGCACCAAGACAACAAGCAATCTTGAATGTGCTTTCAATTAGTAATACGAGGAGTGGTGTTGTCCAAAGTGCTCTCGAATTGTTGTTTGAGAATCAACCGGGCCACGTAAAAGAGTTTTTTAGACATCATCAAGAAGAGATTAAGTTAGAAATGAGTGAAGGTCAGGCAAATGTTGAAAGTGAAGAAGTATGAGAGACCTGAATAAAGTGTTCCCAATGATACTCATCTGCAGTATGCAGTGAGTGTCAAGGGATTATGTTGTATTGTAATAGATGAAATTTTATTGTTTGAGAAAAGTTAATTTGTGGTCTGATTATTCAGAAAAAAGGAGATATTGAAGTGAAAAAACCAACTGTGCAAGTGATTGACTTGAGAAAAGTGGATCTTAATTGGGAATCGGGAATTAGAAATGAACATTTACCAAAGACGCTCTTGTCTAAGGCTCCCAAAGATGCAATGGAATTACGGCAAATGCTGGCTGTAAGTTCAAGCGGAGGAATGAAAATGGTGGATCAACTTAAAGCAAACAGATGAAAATCATTGTTTTTTGTAATACAATGCACAAACATTTTTTATACTAAAGCGATTTGCCACAGTGGGCGATATGTTAGATGAAAGTAAAGAAGCAGAATATCTTGGCTGTGGGTGAGAAAGAGAGGTATTTATGTGTAGTAATTTTCTAGGTTTAATAAAATACGGGTACTTGCCTATAGAGGGTTAACAGTTATTACCATAAAATAAGTTGTGTTTTTCCCTCTATTCTGATTGAAAGAATGATTTACAGGTTTTAAAATAAATAAGAGTGTTTGTTCTTTATCTATTCATGTCATACCCCAAAACAACATCCTTTGTGTATCCTTCAAGCAATATAACCGATCATTTTACATGATTCGATTATTAGTCCATTTCTATGTATTCTCGTTACTGCCTGTTTCACTGGTAGCGTTTTTTTAATAAAAAGTCCTGTTACATAGGACGATCCTTAAGCAATGGTGAAATAAAGACCTCCGAAGATAAGTGTTCCCTTTTAATTATGGGCAATAGCCCTTTTTTTAAAAGGAGGTACTCATCATTGTTAAAACAACAAGATCATATCCTACAGCAAATAAACACACTCATCATAGGTGAAAGACATAAGTTCATTGAACAAACAGGTCGAGGAACATCGGCATCATATATCACTATACCTTCAACATTACATGATCAAGCAGTAAGACAGCATATTGAGGGTGATAGGACCATAGGATGCTTTTACTGTGGAAAGGGAAGCAAATTTCTTTGCTTTGATATTGATGATAAAGAACCAATTAAGACGTTAGGGATCATCAGCACTCTAAAGCGTATAGGGTTTCCAAAGGAGCATATACACGTGGAGGATAGTGGCAATAAAGGATATCATGTATGGCTCTTCTTTGATGATACCCTTCCAATTGAAAAGTTGGTTTCATTTGGGAAATGGGTCATTAGTCAATTAGGAGAGTACCAGGATGGAGTTGAGTTATGACCAGAATCTGTGAGTGGCAAGGCGGTGAAACTCCCACTTGGTATTCATAAGAAAACAGGAAAGCGTACAAAGTTCATTACGCACCAGTTGAAAAAAATGAAAAGGTCTTACCACTATTTTCTAACCATTCAACCGATGAATAAAGAAGATTTTAACCATATCATGGATGAAGCAATGACTCTATTGGATGTCAGGACACTTGAAAAAAGGACCCCTGAAAACCTCGAAAAACGCCTCATAGAATCAAAAAAAGAGTTTAGTGATATTAAACCTCCCAATAGCCAATCAAGTTCACTCCGCCAAAAAGCAGAAAGGTTGCTGCATGAAGGAATACGAGAGGAAGACTTAGCGAAAGGGACAGGTCGTCATGCCCTCCAATTTTTTGTGATATTGTATTTCAAGGAAGAAGGATATTCTGAAGGTGAAGCCTATGAAAGAACGCTACAATGGGCTTTTCGCGAAAAAAACAAAGGCATGGTTGAAAGTGATGACATGAAAATACGGAGAGACATAAAGAAAAACGTCCGTCAAATATATAAAAACGATATAGGTATGTTTGATAGTCAAGGAAGAGAATTTGAACTATATAAAAATGACTTGATTGTGGCAGGAAGTTTCAAGAGAAGAACAACTAGAAAAGTCGTGCTGGCGATCTTATTGATAGGTCGCATTTTTCATTGTTTAGGAAATTATAAATTCTCGAACTGTGGATAAGTTTTAGTTTAAAATATTGTTATGGGAGGTGAAGTCATGGTAAAGCACGGTAGCGGAGTGATAAAAAAGATACTTAAGGATCACTTCGATGGTTTTTGGAGACTTCATCATGATCGCTTCCCTAAAGAGTATCAAGGTGATGTTCAGGAGGCCGTTGAAAAAGCAATAAAGTGTGGCACAACTGACATTGGTTTTGCGAAATATGAATGTTTAGGATGTGAAGGAGAACCTAAACCAGTCTTCGTAGGTTTTACGTGCAAAAGTCGATTCTGTCATAGATGTGGTAAAAAATATACCGATGATTGGTCAGATAAACAAGAAGAAATGATTTTTGATGTTCCACATCGTCATATGGTGTTTACGATTCCGAAGGAGATAAGATCAGTATTTTTTTTAGATCGTAAAAAGTTAAATGAATTGAGTAAACAAGTGGCAGAAGTCTTTCATTTTTACTATCAAAGAAAAAGTAAGAAACGCGACTTAAAAGTGGGTATTATAACCGTCATTCATACATTTGGACGAGATTTAAAATGGAATCCTCATATACATGCCTTAGTAACAGAAGGCGCTCTTGATAAAAATAAAGAATGGGTTCCGAGTGAATTCATCCCTTATGAGTACCTAAGAAAAATCATGGCAAAAGGTAGTAATGGATGCAATAAAAGAGTGGTTCCCAACTAATCCTAAGGTCCATACACTAGTAAATGATTTATATAAACGCTATCCTAAAGGGTTTTATGTTAACGCAGAAAAGAAAATGAAAAATGCAAAAGGCGCGGCTAAGTATATAGGTAGATACCTTGCTAGACCAGCAATTGCAGAGTATAGAATTGAATCTTATGATGGAGAAACGATTCGATTTTGGTATGAAGATCATCAAACTGGTAAGAAGGTAAATGTGGCATGGCCTATTTTTCGATTTCTTTTTGAGTTACTACAACATATTCCTCCCAAGCATTTTCGAATGGTTGGGCGTTTTGGGTTGTATAGCAGAAAATCACATAAGAAAACGAATCAAATCCTATCACTTTATGCTTATGTAAGAACTCGTCAGCTCTCTTTGTTGGTAGAAAAGAAGAAAAGAAAGAAAACCTATCGCCAAAGAATGATTGATGCGTTTGAAAGAGATCCTTTTATATGTCCTCATTGCCATCGCGAGATGGATTTAACAGAAATTTGGCATGCGGATCATGGATTTATTTTTCATTATATGCAAGGGGTGAAGTGTATTAAATTTAGGAGGGAAGAAGATGTCATCAAAAAAAGAGCAGGATAATACGATAAATGACCCTTTTTTGAGATGGCTTGAAGAAGGGGAAGACCCGTTTGGATTACATGAAGATCAAGAAGATGATGTGATTATTTTTAAGTGTTTAGATTGTAAAAAGACAGATGAAGTACCTGATTTTGTAGTAGGTGATTTCTCTGTTGATTTAAAAGAAGGAGAGAAAGTTGAAATTGAATGTCCTTATTGTAGTGGAACTATGCATGAAGCGAGTGACGTCCCAAGTAAATAGTACTTAACTTGGGACGTGCGAAAGTCGCGTTAGCGATTTTGTTC
>NZ_JAHQCS010000069.1 GCF_019042215.1 Evansella tamaricis
AAACATACTAACATTAGTAGTGCAGACCCTGGCCAGGGTTTGTGCTACTATTTTTTTATAGTAGAAGTGAAGTAAGGCCGACCAGCCTCTAGGACCATTTAAGAGTCCGTATTATAAACCGGCCGACTTCACACCCTTATTTGAATCAGTTTAGTATGTTGGGTCCTTAAGAGATCGAGTAAAAGAAAGTGGAATCGATAAGGCAATGTGAAGGCTTCTATGAATGGTAAGAGAAGGAGAAATGAACATGAAACATGTTCTAGCATTCGATGTTAGTATGGGGAAAAGTACAATGGTTATCTATAATCACTATAATAAATGTGAATATGAAGGCGAAATTACACATAATAAATCGTCCTTTAAAGCCTTGAATGAAAGGATTTGTGAAATCATTAAACGGGATGGTCAAGCACCTGAAATTGTATTTGAAGCATCAGGAGTGTATTCGAGACCATTAGAACAGTTTTTTCAAGCAGAAGGCTACACCTATCATAGAGTTAGCCCGTTAGAAGCGAATCTACAAACGGCTTCGATGCGTCGTCATAAGACAGATATAAGTGATGCTCATGGGCTTGCTAAATCTCATTTTCGAACAGAACGTTCTACGACATACCAGGAAGAAAACTACTATAAACAAATGCGCGCACTAACACGTTATTACGATGAACTAGATAGTGAAATTATAAGTCTATACAGTAGATTGCACGCTATTTTACAGCTTAGTTTTCCTGAATTAGAGCGTCTTTTTTCAAAACGTTCTGCTCTCTTTTTGAACGTCACTCAGCTTTTCCCACACCCAGATGAAGTATTGGCATGTTCTAAAACTGTAATACGAAATAAAATAAAAGGGAATACAAAAAAGAACATATCCCTTAAACGTGCAGAAGAAAAAGCAATAGAATTACTTCACGCAGCACAAGATTCCTATCCAGCAATATCAAAAGATGATGTTCGTTGTGACCAAATTCGGGATTATGCTATACGTATCACAGATCTTAAAGCGAAAAAAGACATGCTTATAAAACAGATGGTTGAACTTTCAAAAGATCGTATTGAGTATCAGGTATTACTTTCTTTTCCAGGGATTGGAGAGGTGACTGCTGTAAGACTAATTGGAGAACTAGGGGATCTACAACGCTTCCAGAACCATAAACAATTGAATGCATATGTTGGAATTGATATCATGCGTTATCAATCTGGTAATACATTTTATAAAGATAAAATAAATAAACGAGGAAATAACAAATTACGAAAACTATTGTACTACATGGTTCAATCGATGATTAAACTTCGTAAGAAGTCCAACAATCATATTGTAGAGTATTATGACAAATTAAAAACGCAACCTCAAGGCAAACCCCATAAAGTTGCGTCAATTGCATGTGTGAATAAGTTCTTGAAAGTGGCCTTTCATCTAATCACACACAACATCACCTATGATTACAATACAGCATCCATCTGTTCGTAATCAGTTATTTACACTATAACATAGATGACCTTTCGAAAAAACATAACTCGTCAGGTCTATTTGTCATTTCCAAAATGTTTTTTTGGGTGGGAGTGGTACCCCTCCCACCCAAAAAATAGTTATTAATTAATAAAAACACTTGACTGTAGGTAAGAAAGAGGTTGGGACAAAAGTGTTTTATTCAATGAAAAATCCAAGTAATCATTAGCTACGGAAATATCCTTCGCTATGGTTGTGTGTTGTTCGGATTTTCGATTAAACACTTTAGTTATGTCCTAGCCTCTTTGTTGCTTGACAAGATAGTTTCGTTTTCCTGTCTAGTGCCAACGAGTACTTACGCCACGATTATGCTTCTTTTCTTAAAATCCCACCATGAAATAAACATGTTTTGTCCAACCTCTGAATAGCATGAAGTAAGAAGATTAACGGACAACTCCAGAACCAATAATCAGACATTTGCAAAACCTGGAGGCATAACTATAGGAGGTTTTTCTAATGGTGGAAGCAATTCTAGGACTATTTATAAGTGAACAACAGGTACAATCCATCCTTGCCAATCCATTAATTGAGTTTATTTTTTTAGTACTGTTTGTCACATTTGTTGTGACATTTCTTGTCCATTTTATTTTGTACAGTAAGCTTCGGAGAATCGGTCACCATTTAAGTACGAGCAAATCTTTAGAGATTGATCCGGTAAATCGGTTTAAGACGGAGTTTGACGAGAAGAAGGCACAAGAATCCGTAAAGGCTGAAACGTTTGTGCAACAGAAATTTTCCGATTGGCGTGTGTTGCATATACCGGTAGTCAGCCTTATTAAAATGATTCAGATGACTATCTCAGTTTTTATATTGGTTGGTGTATTAGGTACATTCATTGGCCTCGCCATGTCACTTGGCAGTATTGATGCCACAGGTGAGCAACTAGTGGAAAATGTGGCAGCTGTTCTGGCAGGTCTGGATGTTGCTTTTTATACAAGTATTGTGGGTATGGGACTATCTCTCCTGATGACTGTGATTACGAGAGTGTGGAATACAGAGTATTTACTAACGGACATTATGCTAAAAACAGAGTCTCAGCTTGGAGAAGATGAACAGGATGCGATGACACAATTAATCGATGTTTCTAGAACAATTAACACCTCCATTGTTCAGTTGAGGGAGTCGAATCAGGAATCCCTCCAAAATATTGAACAGTCCTTTCAAGGATTTCAAGAGTACACGGTTGGTCTCCAAAAATCCGCTGAGGATTTAGCCAAGTTTAATGATGGGCTCTCGTCAAACTTGAAGGACTTTACCGTCCTGTTTACAAAAATGAAAGAAGTGACAAGTGGTTTTGATCAAGGGGTTACGACACTCAATAAAAACTTTGATCAGTTGTTCTCCTATTTTAATAAAAGTGATAAGCGGAATGAACGAATGGCAAGTGCCTTCCATGAGACGTATAAAAAAATGGAGGAATTATCGAAATCCCAAGGGGAAATTCTCGCCAATTTCGAAGGTTCAATGGAAGAGTGGAGGGACTATCTATCCACCATGGTGAATGAGCAAGAAGCAGCTCATGGGTCCTTTGAAAGGATGATTTCTCAAAGTGATAATCTTGTAAAGCTTATGAAGGAAAATAATCGCCAATTTAAGGGGATCTTTGGTGATGATGTGAGTTCGAAACTATCTGGGATCAATTCTTATTTAAAGGAACTTCGGAATGATTTTGATAAAATGGGGAATTCCATCGTGCAATTGCCAGATGCCTTAGAGACAATCAATATGGCACAAGGGGAATATCATTCCTTGTTTACAGGGCGGTTGGAAGAAATGAAACAGTTCAACCGTGATTTTAACCAACACTTAAAATCTCACTCCACAGAATCGGCTGCATTTGAAAGACATTTAAATGATGCATCCAAAACGTACGAACAGATTGCCATGAAAAATAATCAGATGCTGAATGAAATTAACCGCACGATAGCTCAAATTACAGACTCTTTTCACCAAAGGGAGAATCAGATGGAAGCAAGCGTAGGGATCCTAAAGGATACCCTTTCCAGATACGTTTCAACGCTGGAAGGAACACTTGGAGATAAACTGGATAAGGTCGGCAGGAGTTTAGGGGACTATGTAGTGGATATGAATGACGCTATCAAAAAGGAATTTAAGCAGATCAGTGATATTACAGAAGATCATCAGCAACGGAGTACCCGTCAGACACAACAGGCTATTCAGGACTTGGGCCAGGAGTTCCAAAATTTAAATCGTCTGCTCCAGTCTTTTATGCAGGAAGCGGTAAGACAAACCCATCGTGTGAGGGTTGGAAGCAATGATTAGTAAATACAGAAGGCTGTTCAAAGGGGAGCAGGATGAAGGGCATTTTTGGCCGTCCTTCACTGATTTATTAACGGCTATATTACTCTGCTTTGTCCTTATCTTTATCATCATGATGGTCATTAAA
This sequence comes from Evansella tamaricis, assembly GCF_019042215.1. Lineage (GTDB taxonomy): Bacteria > Bacillota > Bacilli > Bacillales > Salisediminibacteriaceae > Evansella > Evansella tamaricis. Next base: position 3,915 of record NZ_JAHQCS010000069.1, read on the forward strand.
TCATTTCAAATAGAAGAGATGAAGCGGACGATTGATCAAATCATGGGGGTGAGGGTAAATTTAATTGATGATTTAAATGAAGAATTTAAGGAATCAACCCTCGGAATTGAAATTGACGAAAATACGGGAGCCATGATTTTTAACACGGACATTTTGTTTGAATTTGATGAGGCCATCCTAAAGCCAGAAGCTTTTGAGTTCCTAGATGAATTTGTTCCAGCCTATTTAGACATTCTCCTGGAAAGCGGCTATGAAGAGTACATATCAGAAATAATAGTCGAAGGTCATGCCGATAGGACTGGTGGGTATTTGTATAATCTGGAATTATCCCAGGAAAGGGCCTTCAGTGTGGCAGAATATATACTTGGTGAAGACTTCCCGTATGAAAATATTCAAGAGCATTTGAAAGAAAAGTTAACCGTAAATGGCAGATCCTATACAGATGGCAGGAACGATGACGATGGGAATTACAGTTATGAGGATTCGCGCCGTGTGGAGTTTAAATTCCGGTTGAAGGATGAAGAGATTTTAGAAGCTACAAGGGAACTTCTTGAGGGAAATTAAATTGAAATGAAAGACGAAGCATTTGGACAATTTCAATTGTCCAAATGTTTTTTTAGAGATAAGAAACACTCATGGTGGCGCTTCACGCCCCCACCGCCTACTCGTATGGGAACTGAAAAAGTGGTGCTTTTCCAATTTACAGTCTCACTAAGCCACTTTGGAAGTGACAACCGAAGTCATAGAGCGGACTTCTAGCTACTTCTTCGAATTCGCTGTCCAACGAGCGTTTACTTCGCGAGTTAGCTTCGAGTTGCCTCAACGGACAGGACGTCCTAATATCGGGCATGCCACAGGACGTGGCGTCCTGCTCGATGGACGGATAAACAACGGAGCGATGCTTGTAGAGGAAGAGGCACTGCCCTACGCTGGTGACTATACGTTTTTCTCCTTTTCTTTTATGTTGACATTTACTTGACACATTGGAATGATAAAATACAAAGAAGTATGAGAAAATTCCTTCCTTTAGGGAGATGAGAAAGATGGAAACCATTTTAGTAGTGGAAGATGAAGTAGCAATCAGTCAAGTATTAAGAGTATATTTGCAAAAATCAGGCTTCCGTGTGGTCCAAGCCTTTGATGGAGAAGAGGCGATCCACTGTTTTTCAAAAGAAAAGCCAGCACTTGTTCTTCTGGATGTGATGATTCCTGGAAAAGATGGCTGGGAGGTACTGAATCTGATCCGCGAAAAAAGCAGCTGTCCAGTAATCATGTTGACAGCTTTAGGGGATGTCAATTATAAAATTCAAGGTCTCCATGGTGGAGCGGACGATTATGTATCTAAACCGTTTGTTGCTGACGAGGTAATTGCCAGAGTTCAGGCTGTATTAAGGCGATCCAAGTTGGATAAAGACGAGAAGGAAACGGCGGAATTTGGACATCTGATCGTAGACTTTAAGGCTCATCGTGTTTTGTTATCTGAGAAGGAAGTAGCGTTAACACCAAGGGACTTATCGTTGCTTTTATTTTTGGTGAAACATCCCAATCAGACGTTTACGAGGGATCAATTGATCGAGCGAGTATGGGGCATCGATTATGAAGGAAGTGATCGTGCGGTAGACTTGGCCATCAAACGAATTCGAAAATCCCTTTCCGACTGGCCGGAAGAGGAAGGGGAAATAAAAACATTTCGGGGATTGGGGTATCAATTCAGTGTTAAATCACCCAAAGTCTAAACAAAAAACCACATTATTAAGATATTGGACAACCCGATATGTCATTACTTTGTGTGTTGGTCTGGTGATTATCGGGATTATCTCTGCTCTTTGGATTCGGCAATCCACTATTGAGCACCGGCTCCATACGATGACGATTATTGCGGAAGAATGGGCCAACCGGATTATTCATAATGATCAAGATCAGCTGGAAACTAGAGGGGGAGAACTGCCAGAGTTTCAGCCTGAACGGTTTAATAGCAATATTTATATAACGAATTTGGATGGGCGAATTATTCAACAAAGAACCATCGGTTTTCAGTTTGTTAGAGCCATACCACAGGATATTTTGCAAAAGGATAATGAAACTCAAAAAATACAGTTGAGCGGCAGAAGAGGAGAAACGGAAACTCTTTATTTGGTGAAAGTACCGGTTATATGGGAAACCATCCATATTGGATGGGTAGTGGTTACTCAGCCGGAGAGAGAAGTAGCTGCTGTCGATCAGGAGTACCATTTATTAATTGTCATGTTAATCAGTCTTGCCCTCCTAGGGTGGGGAGTGATCTATTATATTTCAAGGAAACTTTCGGACCCGATAAAATCAGTAGCAAGTGCGGCTAAGCAAATACAAGCAGGGGAGTATACGGTTAAGCTGAATGAAAACGATATTAATGAAAAAGAAGTCTATGAACTTGTCCATTCTTTTAAAGACATGGCTGGCAGATTGGATCAGCTTGAGGCTATCAGGACGGAACTCTTAGCAGGTGTTACCCATGAGTTAAAGACACCAGTCACTTCGATAAGCGGGTTACTACAAGCTCTAAAGGACGAAGTTGTGACCGGGGAAGAGGCAGCGGAATTCCTGGATATTTCACTGAAGGAAACGAACCGGATGCAAATGATGATTCGGGATCTCTTGGAGTTCAATAGCTTTGCTTCTGGTCAGTTTCCTGTAAAAAAAGAATGGGAATCTATCAACCATGTGGTTTTTGATATTGTGAACCAATGGAATCTGACCGAAGGAAATAATAATTGGCACCCTAGAGTAATTGTTAACCCATTGGAAAACGATGTATCCATTCCCGTAGATATATTACGCTTGCAGCAAATCATCATTAATTTGTTAAACAATGCAAAGCAGGCATTGGAAGGGGAAGGGGAAATAACCATTTCACTGAATTTAAATCAGGATTTTGTTGTAATCTTTGTGGAGGATACTGGAGCAGGAATCCCCCAAAGTGACCAGGAGATGATCTTTGAGCGGTTCTATCGTGGCGAAAACAAGAAATATAAAGTTAGGGGCCTTGGCCTTGGCCTTCCTTTTAGTAAGATGTTGGCGAAAGCCCATAATGGTGATCTTCAACTTGTGGAAAGTAAGCCACACGACGGAACAACGTTTAAAATAGAATTGCCAAGGAATGATAGCGGGAACATAGTGGAGAAAAAAGGTTAATATTCAGACGAATTATTTATGATAGGAGAGGCATGTATCAGGCAGAGAAACCTGGTACATGCCTTTACTTTTACTACGGAACATAGTTAGAGAAAGGTTAGATTTTGTAGGTGACACCAACATCTCTGAGAGAGAGCGGAAGGAAAAGGCCATACGAAAAAATAAAACAAAAACTTTTTACTCTGACATTTTCCTGACACATTCAGAGATTACTATAGTCATCAAGAAGAGTACAGCAATGAGAATTAAAATAGTAATTGAATATAGGAGGATGGAAGATGACGAATTATAATGATGACTTAAATCAAAACCAACCTTTATCGGGAGATCAATCACCTTCTCAATCAATGGAATCTTCACCAGAAAAGGAAATCAATGTGGAAAGTCAATCACCTATTGAAGTAAACAAAACAAGTCTAGAACAGCCCGAAGACCAATGGATGGAACAAACTCCACTATCGACACAACAAACAATTAGTGACTCACTACCAAAATCACATTATACAAACGGAAGGAATAGTGGTTCCCGTCCTCCATCAAAATGGAAAAGTTTTGGACAGATGGTTGCCGCTGGTTTCATAGGATCGGTCTTAACTTTCGCGATTGTGCCATTTATCGATAACCCACAAGAGATTATTTATGCAGGGCTAGATACTACAGATGCTACTGATTTGGATGAACCATCAACCACTGTTACCGCACCACCTATGACAGAAGATGGTGCGACGATTGCAGATGTGGTAGAAAATGCTGCTCAAGCAATTGTTGGAGTAGTAAATGTACAGGAATTAAGAGGATTCCATCCTTCGGCAAGTAGCAATGGCACGGTGGAAAGTGGAACAGGGTCCGGAGTTATTTTCAAAAAAGAGGAGGAAGGGACATATATTGTTACGAACCAACATGTCATCGAAGGTGCCAGTGAAATAGAAGTTTCATTATATAATGGAGAAAAAGCCTCTGCTGAGCTAATAGGATCTGATGCGCTAACGGATATAGCCGTGTTAAGAATCGATAGTGAGTATGATGCAACACCAATTGCCTTTGGGGATTCGTCAAAACTTCGTCCTGGAGACACTGTATTGGCGATTGGTAATCCCCTAGGATTAGATTTGTCTCGAACAGTGACACAAGGAATTGTCAGTGCCATTGACAGAAACATAACCGTTACAACTTCTGTTGGAGAATGGGAATTAGATGTCATTCAAACAGATGCGGCCATCAACCCTGGAAATAGCGGAGGAGCACTTATTAATACACAAGGGGAAATGGTTGGAATTAATAGCCTTAAAATAAGAGAAAGAGGTGTGGAGGGGTTAGGTTTTGCCATTCCAAGCAAAGATTTTGAAACGATAGTAAATGAGATTATGGAGACCGGAAAAGTGAACCGTCCTTACATGGGCGTAGGTCTTGCCAATTTATCAGAGATCCCACAATTCTTTTTACAGCAATACTCTGATGACTTGGAAAAAGGTGTCATTATTACAAATATTGATCCTGGATCTGCAGCAGCAGATGCAGGTTTACAAGTAGAGGATATTATTATTAAAATTGATGATACGGAGATTAGTTCAGCCAGTGATTTGAGAAAGTATCTATACTCGAAGACAAAAATTGGTGAGGAAGTGACCATTACCGTTAACCGACGTGGTGAAGAACATTCTCTCCCACTTACACTCACAGGACAACTAGAAAACACAAATTAATAGGGAAAAGCACGGGACAATAATGTATTATGATATGATATGCGTCCCGTGCTTTTATTTTTTTAATAGGTAATAATTTATAGGTTTTGGCACCTTCGGGTATTGTCTAGCTCCATCGCCTACTCGCATGGGAACTGAAAAAGTGGTGCTTTTTCACTTTTACAGTCCCACTAAGCCACTTCGGAAGTGACAACTGAAGTCAAAGAGCAGACTTCTAGCTACTTCTTCGAATTCGCTGTCCAACGAGCGTTTACTTCAGTGGCAGCACGCGAGCGATGCTGCCCTTCGATTATGCTTCGAGTTGCCTCAACGGACAGGACGTCCTAATATCGGGCAAGCCACAGGACGTGGCGTTCTGCCCGATGAACGGACAGGACGTCCTAATATCGGGCAAGCCACAGGACGTGGCGTTCTGCCCGATGGACGGATACTCTTCAGAGCGATACTTGTAGAGGAAGAGGCACTGCCCTACGCTCGTGATCATAGGCGCTTGCGCTTTTCTTATGTAGATCCTTAACTTCTGCTATAATTCTTTATCATTTAACTAAATATGGTACTATAGTGGAAGTGAGATAACATGTTGATTTAAATATAAAATTGCGGAATAGATCTAATTGGGGGAGTTTATATGGCGTTGCGACCTTGTCCAGAATGCAGGCACACTGTTTCAACAAAAGCAGATAGTTGTCCAAATTGTGGATTTCCTTTTGAATCAAAATTAAATCCAGTTGTGACAGAGGGAGGTTCAGGGCTATCATTTTGGGGAGTAGTGGGAGCTATTATCGTGGCAGTCATCATTCTATCATTCTTATAAATTTTGTCTCCATACTGATAAGCACAGGGGCATATCTTCTAAACAATACATTATTAAAAGAAACATTTGATCATAACTTTTTTTATGGGTATTTCAATGATATTTTTGGCGGTATAATGATCGTTGCACTTGCAAATCTTTTTATTTGTGTTGGCAAGCAGAATAACTATTACTTAGGAAACCTCAAACGAATTCTTTTGTTTACGTTCGGTGTAGGTCTATTTTGGGAGTATGTAACACCTGTTTATAACTCATCCAGTGTTTCCGATCCATGGGATATTGTTGCTTATATGACCGGGGGAGGATTGTATTGGCTCATAGACAAATTCTTCAACCGAAAACGTATTAAAAGGTGAAGTATGGGGCAAAAATTAGATTTATAAACGGTTCTTAACCGTGACAATATGAAATACTCATTTTTTTTAAACGCTCAGAAAGGGAAATGGCTGTCTCCAATGTATAACTTTTGGTGACAGCCACTTTCTGTATTATTTGATAATTCTTTTGCATGGATTAGGCAAGGGCAACGCCTAAGTCCACCTTCGGAAGAGTTTATGAAGCATGAACATTATTAAGTAACCTATAAAGAGTTGTAATCAATCGTTTGTATGGTGCCGTCTGCATTATATTTAAGTTCCGTAAATTTAACGCTTCGCTTGTGATCAACTCCATCGGACAATGAACAGTCATGATAAAATAAATACCATTTTCCTTCGAATTGTACAATGGAATGATGTGTTGTCCAACCAGTTACTGGTGTGAGTATCGTTCCCTTATAAGTAAATGGACCAGTGGGACTTTTACTAGTTGCATATGCAATCAGGTGCGTTGTTCCTGTTGAGTAAGAGAGATAATAATAGTCTTTATATTTGTGGACCCATGGACCTTCAAAAAATCTTCTTTCTTCATCCCCTGCTAGAATTGGATTTCCATCCTCATCAACAATTTTAATCTCCTGAGGATCTCCTTTAAAAGTAAGCATGTCATCGCTTAATTCAGCAACAATTGGTCCCAATGCCGGTGCATCTAACGCAGGCCCTTCCCCATCTGGTCTAAATGTGCCAGTCTGCCATTTTTCCAGTTGACCGCCCCATAAACCGCCAAAGTAAATATAAGCTTTGTCATCTTCATCAACTAAAACAGCAGGGTCAATACTGAAACTTCCTGGGATGTAACTTTCTTGAGGTGTAAATGGTCCAGCAGGATTATCACTTGTGGCAACCCCGATTCGGAAAATATCATCTTTGTCCCGTGCAGGGAAATACAAATAATATGTATTGTTTTTAAATGCTGCATCTGGAGCCCATAACTGTTGTTTTGCCCATGGAATATCTTTTACGTGAAGGGCTTCCCCATGATCAACGCAAGGAGAATCTAAGTTCTCCATGGAGAGGACGTGGTAATCTTCCATTGCATACTGGTCTCCGTTGTCATTGGAAGGTCCGTTGTGATCTAAGTCATGGGAAGGGTAAACGTATATTTTTCCTTCATATACATGTGCCGATGGATCGGCCGTATATATATGTGTTACTAACGGTTCATTTGGTTGAACTTTCTTATCCATTTGCAAAACTCCTTTTCTGTCTGAAATCATCTTTACGATAGCTTATTTATAATATCCATGTCAACTCGTTTTATATGTGTGGTAATGGTTGGGATAAGGGCATTGAATGATTTAGGCTCTTTTCACTAGATTGTTGTTTTTAAAGCAAATTATTTGCTTGGATACACTACACGGACGTCTTCACCACAGGAACAAGTGCGACATCTGTTCCTAATCCCTTCGGTCTTACTCACAGTGTCTTCTTTGCCGGGGCACGGAAGGCCTCAGCCTCCTTCGGGAACAAGTTGATCAAACTTCTGACCGAAATCCGTCTCGTGCGACCCGTTCGGGCACAAGTTGCTCCAACTTCTGACCGAAACCCTTGTGGAGCGACCCGTTCGACCACAAGTTGAGCCAACTTCTGACCGAAACCCTTGTGGAGCGACCCGTTCGACCACAAGTTGCTCCAACTTCTGACCGAAACCCTTGTGGAGCGACCCGTTCGGGCACAAGTTGCTCCAACTTCTGACCGAAATCTTTCTCGGCCTCGTCGTTCAGGAAGAACTTGAGCCAACTTCTGACCGAAATCTTTCTCGGCCTCGTCGTTCAGGAAGAACTTGAGCCAACTTCTGACCGAAACCCTTGTGGAGCGACCCGTTCGGGCACAAGTTGAGCCAACTTCTGACTGAAACCCTTGTCGAGCGACCCGTTCGGGCA
>NZ_JAHQCS010000070.1 GCF_019042215.1 Evansella tamaricis
AAACATACTAACATTAGTAGTGCAGACCCTGGCCAGGGTTTGTGCTACTATTTTTTTATAGTAGAAGTGAAGTAAGGCCGACCAGCCTCTAGGACCATTTAAGAGTCCGTATTATAAACCGGCCGACTTCACACCCTTATTTGAATCAGTTTAGTATGTTGGGTCCTTAAGAGATCGAGTAAAAGAAAGTGGAATCGATAAGGCAATGTGAAGGCTTCTATGAATGGTAAGAGAAGGAGAAATGAACATGAAACATGTTCTAGCATTCGATGTTAGTATGGGGAAAAGTACAATGGTTATCTATAATCACTATAATAAATGTGAATATGAAGGCGAAATTACACATAATAAATCGTCCTTTAAAGCCTTGAATGAAAGGATTTGTGAAATCATTAAACGGGATGGTCAAGCACCTGAAATTGTATTTGAAGCATCAGGAGTGTATTCGAGACCATTAGAACAGTTTTTTCAAGCAGAAGGCTACACCTATCATAGAGTTAGCCCGTTAGAAGCGAATCTACAAACGGCTTCGATGCGTCGTCATAAGACAGATATAAGTGATGCTCATGGGCTTGCTAAATCTCATTTTCGAACAGAACGTTCTACGACATACCAGGAAGAAAACTACTATAAACAAATGCGCGCACTAACACGTTATTACGATGAACTAGATAGTGAAATTATAAGTCTATACAGTAGATTGCACGCTATTTTACAGCTTAGTTTTCCTGAATTAGAGCGTCTTTTTTCAAAACGTTCTGCTCTCTTTTTGAACGTCACTCAGCTTTTCCCACACCCAGATGAAGTATTGGCATGTTCTAAAACTGTAATACGAAATAAAATAAAAGGGAATACAAAAAAGAACATATCCCTTAAACGTGCAGAAGAAAAAGCAATAGAATTACTTCACGCAGCACAAGATTCCTATCCAGCAATATCAAAAGATGATGTTCGTTGTGACCAAATTCGGGATTATGCTATACGTATCACAGATCTTAAAGCGAAAAAAGACATGCTTATAAAACAGATGGTTGAACTTTCAAAAGATCGTATTGAGTATCAGGTATTACTTTCTTTTCCAGGGATTGGAGAGGTGACTGCTGTAAGACTAATTGGAGAACTAGGGGATCTACAACGCTTCCAGAACCATAAACAATTGAATGCATATGTTGGAATTGATATCATGCGTTATCAATCTGGTAATACATTTTATAAAGATAAAATAAATAAACGAGGAAATAACAAATTACGAAAACTATTGTACTACATGGTTCAATCGATGATTAAACTTCGTAAGAAGTCCAACAATCATATTGTAGAGTATTATGACAAATTAAAAACGCAACCTCAAGGCAAACCCCATAAAGTTGCGTCAATTGCATGTGTGAATAAGTTCTTGAAAGTGGCCTTTCATCTAATCACACACAACATCACCTATGATTACAATACAGCATCCATCTGTTCGTAATCAGTTATTTACACTATAACATAGATGACCTTTCGAAAAAACATAACTCGTCAGGTCTATTTGTCATTTCCAAAATGTTTTTTTGGGTGGGAGTGGTACCCCTCCCACCCAAAAAATAGTTATTAATTAATAAAAACACTTGACTGTAGGTAAGAAAGAGGCTGGGACAAAAGTGTTTTTATCAATGATAGTTGATTTAATCATTAGCTCTTGAAATATACTTCCATATGGTTGTCTATTGGTTCGGATTTTCGATTAAAACTTTAGTTTTGTCCAGCCTCCTTAACAAATATTACTCAAACGTTCCTCTTTTCAAAATTTCTTTGTTTTTTATCATCCACTTTCCCTTCGCCATTACCCCTTCTATTTCAAACTTCTTCTTGTTTAAGAATAGGAGATCAGCATCTTTTTCAACAGAAACCCTTCCTTTTTGAGGTAACTTTAATATATCAGCAGGATTTGATGTTGCAACTTTTAATACTTCTTCCAATGAAATACCTTCTCGTTTATAAGCTAACCTTATTTCATGAAAGAGACTAACGACTTTCCCCACTTCTAGACCTACTAATTCTCCCCGTTCATCAAATCGAGGTAAACTCCCTTGTCCATCGGAAGTAAACATAATTTGCTCAATAGGGACACCTTCTTTTAACATTGTGCTTAAACATTTACTGCTGCTTAATTCATTTTCCTCCCCAGCAACACTGCTAGTTGTTAAATCAACCAACCCACCACGCTTTGCATAATTAATACCCGCTTTTAGCAATTCATGATTACGATTAATGTGAGTGGGAAGGAACTGTTTTATAGGAAGATCCGTTGTATCAATCACATCTTCTAATAAAGATAATTTTGATCGACCATTTCCCACATGAATGGTGACAACTCCTCCCTTTCCAGAAAGGATACCACCGATTCTTGCCTCACTCGCGATCCGGGCTATTTCCTCCTTTGTGGGCTGTGAGGAACGGTGATCCGCTATGGCAATTTCACCTGCTCCAATGATTTCATTAATGAGCAAAATATCAGATTCTACAGAACCTGTTAACGTTTTTACTGGAACATGGTAATTTCCACTTTTACAATAACATGTAATTCCCTCTTCCGTTAATGCTTTTGCCTTCGCTAAAAGATTTGTCATGGTTCTAGTTGTTCCATCTGTTCCAATAACACCAACTACAGTTGTAATTCCCCCAATTAAGCAATCAGACAGCAGTAATTCCGGGGTTCTTGTTTTAAAGCTCCCTTCACCACCACCTCCAGTAATGTGAACATGTCCATCAATTAAACCAGGGACTATTGTCAAACCAGTTGCGTCAAATACTTCTACATAATCTTCTATTTCATCCATTGAGATATTATCTGAGATGGCCCCTATACGACCATCTACAACTAATATATCTTTTTCCCCTAAAAACTCTGGTGCATAAATTTCCCCGTTTTTTATGAGCTTAATCAACTTGTATCTCCTCCACTTTTATGGGTTAGTTTCATTTTAACATCTCCACATTCTTTGCCTAGAAAATTGAAAGAGGCTGGGACACAAGAAAGTGTTAAGGAAGAATGGGAACAATATCGATATGTCATCAATTCGTTCTGACTTCTCATGGATAAAAACACATTTTGTCCTAGCCTCTTATTATTATTTAATTTATACAAACAGGAGAACTGCAAAAGTAATCGATATCGTGCCTAACAATGCCAAAAAAACAGATGCACTTATCTCCTTTTTTAAATATAAACCTTTTGCCCCAAAAAATATCGCCGTCATAATACCCATGAATAAAATAGCATCAAATATGGGGTGGAATAGTGTTATTTGCAATGTGGTATGTTGATATATGGAAAAATTCGCGAAAATTGCGATACACCAACCTATAAATATTCCGATTCCTATGTAATTAAGTAATTTATTCATTCATTTTATCTCCTTTCTATTGTCATAACTAAATTTTTACACATTCCATTGTTTTTAGGAGTTTTTCTACGTAAAATAAATTCAAAAGTATGGTATTGTAGGAGGTTTTTATATGGATCTTTTTCTTCATTATTTATTAAATGTATTTATCATTTTAACTCCTATTTTTCTTTATGTCACGTTTTGGAATGACTTACGGTCTTTTCGTTACTCATCTTATAAGAGATTTATATACTTTCTTATCTGTTCCTCAGTAATGGTAACTCTTATGTATTTTTCAATAAAATCGTTTAATGGTGTTCCCTTTGACCTCCGTACAATACCTATATATATTGGAACGTTATTAGGTGGATTCCCTATAGGCATTAGTTTAGTTTTCCTACAAACTACTGCACATATACTCATTCATGGATTAGAATACTTAGCTTTTTTCTTCTTTGCACTTCTCTCATGTTTAACGATTTTATTGGCAGCTTACATAAAATCCAAATTTTATTTAACCTGGTCTAAACAAAAGCAATATATGTCTTCTATTATCATCTACTTCGTCCCACCACTTTTTATATTTCTTTTCCCATCCACTATTTTAACAATGCCAAGAATAGAAGCTTTTCAAACGATTTTGTTTTTTTCTTTAACTCATATTCCTACAGTTATTATTACTTTGTTACTCATTGATAAAATAAGAATGAACGAGCGTTTACAAAAGGACTTACAAAAAAGTGAACAATTACGTGTTGTAAGTGAGTTAGCAGCATCGGTTGCCCATGAAGTGCGAAACCCAATGACAGTTGCGAGGGGATTCATTCAACTGATTCATTCCAGATCGGATTTATCAGAAAATGAAAAACAATACTTATTATTAACGATCTCTGAACTTGACCGGGCTCAATCCATTATAAGTGATTATTTATCTTTAGCAAAACCGGAAATAAAGGTGAATAAACCAGTAAATGTATTCAAAGTATTGGATAAAGTACGGCATACAATTCAGGCTTATGCTTTAATGAATAATGTGAAATTAGATATGGAAGTCCCTAAAAACATTACTATATTAGGGAAAGAACAGGAATTAACACAGGTTATTTTAAACCTTGCCAAGAATGGCATTGAATCCATGGAAAACAGTGGCACATTAACTCTATCGGCCAAAGAAAATAAAGATCATGTGGATATAACCATTACAGATACTGGAGTAGGTATGTCTAAAGAGCAACTTAAACAACTTGGAAACGCTTATTATACCACAAAGGAAAAAGGAACTGGATTAGGCTTAATGATTTCTTATAATATAATTCACTCTTGGGGTGGAGATATCTATGTAAAAAGTAAATTAGGAGCTGGTACATCCTTCACCATTCACTTACCAAATTTATGTGATAATTTTGAAGATCTCGAATCCATCTTATCCAATAATATATCTTAATTTAAGGTGAAAAAATGGAAGGTTGTCCTTGGACAGCCTCCCGTTTTAAATGCTTAATTCCCTAAAACAATTTGTTGAAAGAATTGCTCATATACTTCTTCTTCGTATGGACCAACCATCCGTGGTTCCACTTCTTGACCATTTTCATAATGAATAAGAGTAGGTGTCCCTTCTATATTATAATCTCTCCAACCTTCTTCAAATTCAAGTACATTAAATAATTTGACATCCACACCTAGTTTTTCCGCAGCAGAAACAATTCTTGGTGTTGCAACAAGACAATATTCACACCTCGGGCTATAAAAATAAACAGTAACAGATTCTCCTGCTCCCATTAGTGAGGCTAACTCATCTGGCAGAATGATATTCTGGTAATTTGGGTCATCCAATTGTTTTATTGTTTCCGGGTCAAGACTAGTTTTCCCGAAAGGATTCCCTTCCGATTGTTGTTTTGACTGATATGAGGTAATAAATGCTAATGCTCCAAAAATAAAAATAATGATTAGAGCAAAGACAATAATTTTTTTCACAACACTCACTCCTTCGATGCTTTAATCACATAAATCATAATTAGTGAAATAGATAAGAATGCTATAAGTGCCAAGAATGGGATTGTTATAAACCCAAACCAATTGATGTACGCATAATTACACGGAATCATTCCACAAGCTTCTGCTCTTGCGCTTAAAGCTGGTATTTTTTCGAGCATATAATGATACGTTGATACTCCTAGTCCAATGAAACTTAACGGCAATGTATAATAGGCCTGTTTCGCATCTTTCTTAACGGATGCAATAGCTAACGTTATTGCCAGTGGGTACATAAAGATCCTTTGAACCCAACATAAACTACAAGGAATATAATTTTTGATTTCGGAAAAATATAAAGATCCAATCGTAGCTATTAATGCAATTGCCCATGCTATAAACATGGCATACTCTATTTTTTGCTCTTTCGTTATATTTGAATTCATTTTTATCCCCCACTTTTACAATCTGAATTAATAATATAACGAATTGGGACTAACGTATATACTATACAACAGTTTTCATAATTTATACAAAAGAAAAGCGCAAGCGCCTATGAACACGAGCGTAGGGCAGTGGAGGAATGACAACTAGAAGTCCGCTCTTTGACTTCGGTTGTCACTTCCGAAGTGCCCCGTAGCGAGTAGGCGATGGAGCTAGACAATAAGAAAAAGCGTATTCGCCTATGCTCACGAGCGTAGGGCAGTGGAGGAATGACAACTTGAAGTCCGCTCTTTGACTTCAGTTGTCATTTCCGAAGTGCCCCGCAGCGAGTAGGCGATGGAGCTAGACAATGCCCGAAGGTGCCAAAACTTATACGCTTCTCTTTAAAAAAGGCTATGTTAAAGGCTAATGTTGATTTTTAATAGGATGATTTTTAGCGAAATTCACGACTACTGTCTCTTCCTCTGCGAGCAAATGCTCCGAGGCGTATCCGTCGAGACAAATCGACGTATTTGCAG
>NZ_JAHQCS010000071.1 GCF_019042215.1 Evansella tamaricis
AAACATACTAACATTAGTAGTGCAGACCCTGGCCAGGGTTTGTGCTACTATTTTTTTATAGTAGAAGTGAAGTAAGGCCGACCAGCCTCTAGGACCATTTAAGAGTCCGTATTATAAACCGGCCGACTTCACACCCTTATTTGAATCAGTTTAGTATGTTGGGTCCTTAAGAGATCGAGTAAAAGAAAGTGGAATCGATAAGGCAATGTGAAGGCTTCTATGAATGGTAAGAGAAGGAGAAATGAACATGAAACATGTTCTAGCATTCGATGTTAGTATGGGGAAAAGTACAATGGTTATCTATAATCACTATAATAAATGTGAATATGAAGGCGAAATTACACATAATAAATCGTCCTTTAAAGCCTTGAATGAAAGGATTTGTGAAATCATTAAACGGGATGGTCAAGCACCTGAAATTGTATTTGAAGCATCAGGAGTGTATTCGAGACCATTAGAACAGTTTTTTCAAGCAGAAGGCTACACCTATCATAGAGTTAGCCCGTTAGAAGCGAATCTACAAACGGCTTCGATGCGTCGTCATAAGACAGATATAAGTGATGCTCATGGGCTTGCTAAATCTCATTTTCGAACAGAACGTTCTACGACATACCAGGAAGAAAACTACTATAAACAAATGCGCGCACTAACACGTTATTACGATGAACTAGATAGTGAAATTATAAGTCTATACAGTAGATTGCACGCTATTTTACAGCTTAGTTTTCCTGAATTAGAGCGTCTTTTTTCAAAACGTTCTGCTCTCTTTTTGAACGTCACTCAGCTTTTCCCACACCCAGATGAAGTATTGGCATGTTCTAAAACTGTAATACGAAATAAAATAAAAGGGAATACAAAAAAGAACATATCCCTTAAACGTGCAGAAGAAAAAGCAATAGAATTACTTCACGCAGCACAAGATTCCTATCCAGCAATATCAAAAGATGATGTTCGTTGTGACCAAATTCGGGATTATGCTATACGTATCACAGATCTTAAAGCGAAAAAAGACATGCTTATAAAACAGATGGTTGAACTTTCAAAAGATCGTATTGAGTATCAGGTATTACTTTCTTTTCCAGGGATTGGAGAGGTGACTGCTGTAAGACTAATTGGAGAACTAGGGGATCTACAACGCTTCCAGAACCATAAACAATTGAATGCATATGTTGGAATTGATATCATGCGTTATCAATCTGGTAATACATTTTATAAAGATAAAATAAATAAACGAGGAAATAACAAATTACGAAAACTATTGTACTACATGGTTCAATCGATGATTAAACTTCGTAAGAAGTCCAACAATCATATTGTAGAGTATTATGACAAATTAAAAACGCAACCTCAAGGCAAACCCCATAAAGTTGCGTCAATTGCATGTGTGAATAA
The DNA here is from genome assembly GCF_019042215.1 of Evansella tamaricis. GTDB lineage: Bacteria > Bacillota > Bacilli > Bacillales > Salisediminibacteriaceae > Evansella > Evansella tamaricis. Next base: position 1,393 of record NZ_JAHQCS010000071.1, read on the forward strand.
GTTCTTGAAAGTGGCCTTTCATCTAATCACACACAACATCACCTATGATTACAATACAGCATCCATCTGTTCGTAATCAGTTATTTACACTATAACATAGATGACCTTTCGAAAAAACATAACTCGTCAGGTCTATTTGTCATTTCCAAAATGTTTTTTTGGGTGGGAGTGGTACCCCTCCCACCCAAAAAATAGTTATTAATTAATAAAAACACTTGACTGTAGGTAAGAAAGAGGCAGGGACATAACTAAAGTGTTTAATTGAAAATCCTAACAATTTAAAACGATGTATATTTCCGGAGCTAATGATTGCATCAACTATCATTTCGGTTTGGATTACTCATTGATTAAAACACTTTTGTCCCAGTCTCATTTATTTCAAACGTCTCCTTAAAACTTAAAATAATTCTTCTTTAATAGTTTTGGCTGATCCATTAGTTGGTGGTACGAAAATACATCCGGAAGTTTGTTTGTATCAATCAACATCATCTGATCTTCGATTTCATCAATTATATCCTCTTGAATATAAATCATTTCACAAGAAGGACAGTGGATAGAAGGGACATGAGTCATTTCCACAGCACGACTTCCATCTGGAAGTTCCCAGTATGCTTTTTCAAGGGACTTAGTTGCTTCTTGTGAGTGGCACCATTTGCAATTCATCAACACACCTCCATTAAGCTTGACCTTTCTTTCTATCAGATGCAAAACGCTCCTGTTCCTTTTTCCATTTTCTTTCCTTCATCTTATCCCGTTTATCCCGTAAATCTTTTAATGATTTGTGGGACTGGTCTTCCTGATAACTTTTACGACGGTCAAGACGGTTTAAACCTTCAGGAACTAAATTGAATTTGTCATCATTCATTAAAGCAGAGATGCCAACCCGTTTTTCCGATTTCTTTTCATAATAGGAATAAAAGTACTCATCTGCTGTTCCAGGTGTATAGTTTTTCGGTTCAGGGTAGGAGGTTATTACTCCTTCAAAGTTTCTTAAGACCACTTTTTCATGGCTTTGTGAAATGAGATAGTTAGGCTGGAGAGTAATCTTCCCACCCCCTCCCGGTGCATCGACGACAAATGCAGGTACGGCATATCCTGATGTATGCCCCCTTAATCCTTCAATAATTTCTAACCCTTTGGAAACAGGTGCCCGGAAATGTCCAATTCCTTCTGATAGATCACACTGATAAATGTAGTATGGGCGGACACGAATTTTAACGAGATCATGCATTAATTTTTTCATAATTTCCACACTGTCATTAATTCCTGCGAGAATAACAGCCTGATTGCCTAATGGGACACCAGCATCAGCTAACATTTCACATGCTTTTTTAGATTCTTCTGTAATTTCTAGAGAAGTGTTAAAGTGTGTATTTAACCAAACGGGGTGATACTTCTTTAAAATGTTGCAAAGATTTTCAGTTATTCGTTGTGGGAAAACAACAGGCGCCCTCGTTCCGATTCTGATAATATCCAAATGATCTATTTCCCTAAGGTTTTTTAATACATATTCAAGTATCTGGTCATTAATGAGTAATCCGTCACCACCGGAAATAAGAACATCCCTTACTTCTGGATGATCAGCAATATATTGAATAGCACCATCCAGTTGTTTTTTTGGAACTCCCATACCAATTTGACCGGAAAACCGTCGTCTTGTACAGTATCGGCAATACATGGAACACTGGTTTGTCACAAGGAATAACACCCTGTCTGGATAGCGGTGAGTTAAACCTGGAACAGGGGAATCTTCATCCTCTGACAGTGGATCTTCCAAATCGTATTTTGTCTTCTCAATTTCCTTTGAAATGGGTACGGACTGCATTCTAATGGGGCACCTTGGATCATCAGGATGCATTAAGGATGCATAATAAGGTGTTATATTCAAGGGGATTGTCTGTGTGGAGATGCGAACCCCTTCTTCTTCCTCGGGAGTTAAGTTTACGACTTTCTTTAAATCATCTAGTGTACGGATTGTATTTGTTAATTGCCACATCCAGTCGTTCCATTTTTCTTCGGGCACATCTTTCCAAAGTTCTATTTCTTTCCAGTGACGCTCAGGTTTGTATAAATCCATCTTCATTCCAGTTCCTCCTTCAAGTTAGCGATTCTCACTTTATTAAATATGCAAGAACCATGCCAACTTTAGCAAAATCCTAATATTAAAGAAAACGTCACGTCCTGAGGCAATCCCCATAGTAGGAGCAACTCATTGTCTATTCAAGGGCTGCGTTGTTCGTCACAAGAGAAAGACAGTTTAGAACTTCCATATTATAAAAATAAGTGCTGAATTTTCAGCACTTAGTGTTTAATCTTATATTTACCAATCTTATACTGTAACGTTTGTCGGGGGATCTGTAACCGTTTAGCTGCTTGTTTGATATTTCCCTTACTATGATCTAATTCTTTTAGGATTAATTGCTTTTCAATATGTGATAATGTTTCCTTTAGACCACACTGTTCCATGTTTGAATTAAGGCCAGGAATTTTATTTTCAGTTGGTGACGCTTTCCTTTTACAAACTTCTTCCGGTAAGTCTTCAAGCGTGATGTACTCCCCATCTAAAAAATTCATAGCAGACTCAATGCAATGTTCCAGTTCCCGGATATTACCTGGCCACTCATAGTTTTTTATAGCTGCCATTGCCTTGTGAGCAACACCTTTGATTGATTTATGGAATTGATGATTGTAGTTTCGGATAAAAAGATGGACGAGATCCTCAATATCACCATCCCTTTCCCTCAATGGGGGAAGGTGGATGGATACGACGTTTAAACGATAGTATAAATCCTTTCGTAGCGTTTCCTTTTGAAGTAATACCTCAGGTGTTTCATTAGTAGCGACGATCACACGAACATTTGTTTTAAAACTTGTTGTTGCCCCAACCCTCCGAACAACTCCATCTTCTAAAACTCGTAATAATTTTGCCTGTAGATCGTAAGGGAGAGTATGTATTTCATCAAGGAAGAGCGTTCCTCCATGGGCTAATTCGAATAATCCTTCCCTGTTATCGGAACCTGTAAATGTTCCTTTTTTTGTTCCAAATATCATACTTTCCAGAAGGGAAGGGGGAATTGCAGCACAGTTTTGTGAGATAAATGGTCCATGGGAACGGGGGGAGGCATGATGAATGCTCTGAACTAACAGTTCCTTCCCTGTTCCAGTCTCCCCGTACACAAAAACGGGTGACGAAGTTTGTGCAATCTTCTTTGCTTTTTCCATGAGTTTCAACATCTTAGAGTCTTTCGTATAAATGTCGTTAAACTGGTAGATTGCTTGATTATCTTCCACTGTTAAGGCTTTATTTTTCCGACGGTCTATTCTAGTCTGAAGATCTAGAAGCTTATTAGAAAGGTCTTTAATCCTGGAATAATCTTTGGCAATTTCCACAGCACCGACAATATTTCCCTTTACGATGATGGGGATGGTTGTGTTGACAGTGTCGATCATTTTCCCACGTAAATTCCGGTATGTCTGTTGTTGGTTGTAAATAGGTTTTCCCGATTCAATAACTTTAAGCATCGTACTTGTTTGCGGTGAGAGAGATGGAAAGACATCTAAAAGTGGTTTACCAATAACCTCTTCACTTGTAAGACCATCATGATCAGCAGCGATCTGATTATAATATATCGTTCTCCCTTTATGATCGATGACATGAATCCCTTCATCAATACTTCGTAAAATAGCTTTTAACATTTCCTTCGTATCCATATCTGATGCGAACAAACCATATCCCCCCCACTGAGTGCCGTGCCGAAAAACAGTCTTTATGCCGGAAATTCGGCACATTAAACTTATTGGCCAAGTTAAAGGCAAATGTTTATTATTAAAATAATTTTACGAATTTGCGTCTGTATCTTCCGTCCCAAGGAAAGGGAGTTAAAGTTTACTAGAATCGCACACAAAATAGTAACATAGCCAATTTAATAATACTCATACAGAAAGATTCCCGCAACAACATCTATCTTTTCGAAGCCCCATTTTCCTGTGAAAAGAGAAGGAGGGCATCCCCTTAAGTGTTAAGGGATACCCTCTCACATTTTTAGTCTTCCATCGTGGACAAGTCTCCTGCTGGTTCATTTAATTCCCATGCTTTCAATACCCGGCGCATTATCTTTCCACTTCTGGTTTTCGGAAGCTTTTCTTTATACTCAATTTCTCGAGGGACAGCGTGTGCCGATAATTCTGTTTTAATAAATGCCTGAATTTCCTTTTTAAGTTCTTCACTGTATTCGTATCCATTCCTTAAGGAAATAAATGCTTTAATTATATGTCCCCTGACCTCATCTGGTTTTCCGATTACGCCCGCTTCGGCAACAGCAGGATGTTCCACGAGTTTACTTTCTATTTCAAATGGACCTACCCGTTCTCCTGCGGTGTTGATGACGTCATCGTTTCTCCCTTGAAACCAAAAATAACCATCTTCATCCCGATAAGCGGTGTCTCCGGATACATACCATCCGGAGATGGCGAAATACTCCTGATACTTTTTTTCATTTTTCCAAATTTTCCTCATCATTGAAGGCCATCCTGTTCTGACTGCTAAATGCCCCATTTCATAAGCTGGCAGTTCCTCCCCGTTGTCATTAATGATTGCCGCTTCAATTCCAGGGAGTGGTTTTCCCATGGAACCTGGTTTAATAGGTTCAGAAGGATAATTGCAAATAAGCATTGCTCCGGTTTCTGTCATCCACCATGTATCATGAATACGGTGACTGAATGTCTCATATCCCCAGCGGACAACTTCAGGGTTTAAAGGTTCACCAACACTGAGAACATGTCGGACGGATGAAAGATCATATTTCTTTATAATGGTAGGATCTGCCGCCATTAACATTCGGAAAGCGGTAGGGGCACTGTACCAGACGGTTACCTTATTTTTCTCAAGTGTACTGTACCAATCATCTGGTGAAAAACGCCCTCCCCGGACGACATTAGTTACGCCGTTTAACCAAGGACTGAAGATTCCATAAGACGTGCCGGTGACCCATCCTGGATCCGCGGTACACCAATAAACATCGTCCTCTTTCAGATCCAGAACCCATTTACCAGTTTGATAGTGTTGTAGCATGGCATTGTGAACATGATAAACTCCTTTTGGTTTTCCAGTGGAACCTGAAGTGTAATGTAGAATTAATCCATCTTCTAAGTTCACCCATTCCTTTGCAGAATCATCGGTTGGAGACGTTTTCATTTTTTCGTAGTACGATACGAAACCAGAATCTTCAGGAACGTTATCCCCTACGAGAATGATTGTTTCTAAGTTAGGTAATTCATCCCTCGGAACTCGGGCTACTAGTTCAGGGGTTGTGACCAATACTTTTGCTTCACTATCTTCTAACCGGCTTTTTACTGCATCCTTCATAAATGCTTCAAAAAGTGGGCCCACAACGGCACCGATTTTGACAGCACCTAAAAGGGAAACATATAATTCCGGTGTTCTTGGCATAAAGATGAAAACACGGTCTCCCTTTTGAACAGAAAGGTTTTTAAACATATGTGCAGCTTGATTTGTGAGTTTTTTCAATTCCTGAAAGGTAAAGGATTCCTGTCTATTGGAATCGGAATAGAGAAGCGCAACTTTTTCTCCTCGTCCCTCATCCACATGTCTGTCAATCACTTCATGAGCCATATTGACTTTCCCTGTTCTCGACCAAGAAAATACATTTTTTACTGTTTCCCAATCAAATGATTCCCTCGTTTTCACGTAATCCTCTAAATGATAGTTGCCAGTCTTTGGTTTTAATACGTCCAAAAGAAACACCTCCATAATAATACATGTAAGTTCATCATATACCCAATATTCTGAAAGTTCAAATTAAAAGATGTGTTGATATAAATCAATCCAATAACCCTTTCTAGAGAGTATTCTAATACGGGTTTCATTTATGATTGAAAAATATTCTGTTCATGGGATACATCAACTATTAGCATTATTCATTTTTAATAATATGAAGGAATACAATGAATTACTTCCCTTTAGATTTTGTTTTTGGACATAAAAAATTAGTTGCAGGGATTTGCTACTCCCCTAGCGTATCTATTACAGGAGGGAAGTGTAAACAGTACAGTAGAGGTGTTTTGGTTACATAAAATGATAATCTTTGAACTAATTCTATTAGGAAAGGGGAAAGTGAACGTGGAAAACCTGTTATTTATCATTGTGGCAATTATTGGAATCGTGCTTTTGGTGAAAGTTGTAAGTAAAATTGTCAAATTTGTTATAGGAATCGCCCTTATTGTATTAATTATCTATGTGGTGAGTTCCCAATTGGATCTTGCCCTAGCCAGTCTTTATTCATTATAGTTGCAAGGAGGTAAGCCTATGAAAACAAGGATTGAAAAAGATACGCTTGGAGAAGTGAAAGTCCCTGCAGACAAATGGTGGGGGGCACAAACACAACGAAGTTTGGAAAACTTCAAAATTGGTACTGAAAAAATGCCTTTAGAAGTGGTGGAAGCCTTTACGGTGTTAAAAGAGGCAGCGGCAAAAGCAAACGTAAAATTAGGAAAACTTGAAGAAGAAAAGGGGAAAATGATCGAGAAAGTTTGTCAGGATTTGAGAAAAGATGGGAAGTATGAGCATTTTCCATTAGTGGTTTGGCAAACGGGAAGTGGAACTCAGTCTAATATGAACATGAACGAGGTGGTGGCCCACCAAGGAAATCAACTGTTTCACCAATTAGGTGAAAAAATGAGGATTCATCCAAATGATGATGTGAACCGGTCCCAGAGTTCAAACGACACGTTTCCTACAGCAATGCATATTGCCGCTTTAAAGGCAGTTCATGAACGTTTACTCCCTTCATTAAGACGTTTGAAGGAAAGCTTACGAGTGAAAAAAGAGGCATATGAAAATGTGATAAAAATTGGCCGAACCCATTTACAGGATGCCACACCATTGACATTAGGACAGGAAATCAGCGGTTGGGAGCATATGTTGGAAAAATGTGAAGAGATGATTGTGAATTCCTCAGAGCAACTTAGATATTTGGCTATCGGAGGAACTGCAGTGGGTACAGGGATCAATTCCCATCCGAAGTTTGGGGAGACGGCAGCAGAAGAAATTTCTGAAATTACAAACTTGACTTTTTACACATCCCCCAATAAATTTCATTCGTTAACGAGCCATGATGAAATTACATTTGTCCATGGGGCAATAAAAGCCCTTGCTGCAGATTTAATGAAAATATCCAATGATGTTCGCTGGTTGGCAAGTGGACCGAGATCGGGAATAGGAGAAATATCCATTCCTGCCAACGAACCTGGAAGTTCCATAATGCCGGGGAAAGTAAACCCTACTCAAAGTGAAGCATTAACGATGGTTGTAACTCAAGTGTTTGGTAATGATGCCACCATTGGCTTTGCATCAAGTCAGGGAAATTTCGAATTGAATGTTTTTAAACCAGTTATCATATATAACTTCTTACAGTCTGTGAGATTGTTAACGGATGGAATGGATTCCTTTAATGATAAGTGTATTGTAGGTCTGGAGGCAAATCTGGAAGTTATTGAGGAACATGTGAAAAATTCCTTGATGCTCGTTACTGCATTAAACCCTTACATAGGTTATGAAAAGGCTGCTGAAATTGCGAAAAAAGCATTTACAGATCAGACTACATTAAAAGAGTCAGCAATAACTTTAGGTTATTTAACAGAGGCCGAATTTGAAAAGTACGTTAATCCGGAAAAGATGGTTGGTCCAACAGATTAGTTTTGAAAAACTCTGTGACACTTGTAAGTCCATTGAAAAAGTATCTTACAACTTTTTCAGTTCCTTTTTTTATTTGGCAATGGATCCGCTCGTCGCTCGCCTGATAGGAGAAAACCGCTCCTATCAGGCTTTTTAAAGATTGTGACGGCTACGCTCATTGCCCTCATACATGTCATCGTGTTTTTTTAATGGTAATTTATAAGTTTATCATATTACGGGTATGTCTAGCTCCATCGCTTACTCCCTTGTGCTTTTCTTGTACGTTAGACAGGTTTGGAAGTTATATGTAATACTGGATAGGATAAATAGAAAGGGGGAAGAATCATGCAAATTATTGATTTGCACTGTGATGCCTTATTAAAACTATGGGAAGATAAAACAAGGTCGTTTACAGATCATCCTAGTATTGAAACAAATGTCACACGACTTCAGATGGGTAATGTGAAAGTACAGCTTTTTGCCATTTTTATTGAACCTGACTTTCCCAGTGATTTAAAATTTCAAATTGCCTTAGAGCAAGCGGACTTATTCCATAGTGAAGTAGTAGGGAAGCATCCGAACATAAAAAAAATTGAGAATTGGAATGACATCCGTTCCCTGAGGGATGGAGAAACGGGAGCTATGTTAACATTGGAGGGAGCAGATGCCTTTGGAAACGACTTAACAAAGTTACGAACTCTTTACCAACTGGGCGTGAAGTCATTAGGGTTGACGTGGAATAATGCTAATCTTTGCGCAGATGGTGCAGGGGAACCACGGGGTGGTGGACTTACGGAACTTGGTTTCGAAATCGTTCGTCTGAATAATGAAAACCGGGTTTGGACGGATGTATCCCATCTGGCAGAGGCTGGATTCTGGGATGTTATTCGAACAGCAAAATACCCCATTGCATCCCATTCCAACTCGAGAACGATCTGTGATCACAAACGTAATTTAACGGATGAGCAGGCTCAAGCATTATTTCAGAAAAATGGCTTTATTGGATTAGTATTTAATCCACCGTTCATTACAGGGGGGGAGCAGGCAACCATTGATGATCTCTTAAAGCATGTGGAACATTTCTGTGAATTGGGTGGCGTGGATCATATTGCGTTAGGTTCGGATTTTGACGGAATCATGTTTTATATGAATGACTTAGAACATGCAGGTAAGTATCCTAATCTGATCAACGCTTTATTGAAACAATATTCAGAAAAGGAAGTAAGGGGATTTGCATTTGAAAATGTATTAAAGAGACTCCCAGAGTAACAGACGAGGCCACTGAAAAAGTGGTTTTAAACTTTTTCAGTTCCTTCTTAACGCTACGGGGCACTTCGAAAGTGACAACTGAAGTCAAAGAGCGGACTTCAAGTTGTCATTCCTCCACTGCCCTACGCTCGTGACTATAGGCGCTTGCGCTTTTCTTAAAAGGTAAGAAAGGATAAATTTTTGCACCTTCGGGCAAGTTGTCCAGCTCCAGCGCCTACTCGCTACGGGGCACTTCGGAAGTGACAACAGAAGTCAAAGAGCGGACTTCAAGTTGTCATTCCTCCACTGCCCTACGCTCGTGACTATAGGCGCTTGCGCTTTTCTTATTTGTATGACATGACTTCGAGGGACTGTAAAAGTGGAAAAGCACCACTTTTACAGTCCCTCGAACTAAGGTTCATGTGTATCTCCTTCAGAATTCCTCCCACTCCCGCAGATTCTCCCCACTCCCTTCTTCAAAGAATCTCTTTGACACAATTATTTCTTTCTCTTTCAAAATAACCCTATTCCAGTTCCCCTTTGGAAGAAAAAGTGTTGAATTCTCTAAATACGGCGTTTCATACTGGTCGAGTAAATAGACTATATAACCAAGAAGTTTGTTCACTTCTTTTGGAAAATAGTTGTACTGTGTTGTGTTGCACTGCTTCAGGTTGTTCAGTAAGGAAAAAAAATGTTCCTTTTCTTCTGGGGAAGCATCCAATTTAAAATAACCCCAAAGGTGCTCTGTCGTTGTTATTACACCATTGTGATTAAAGGGTTTTCTTTTGATTTCTTTTATTCTTTGAAATAAGAGGTAATAATCTTTGTCTGTATCGGCTTGGCGAAACAGGGCTTGAATCTCTTTATAATAATTGTAACCTTTCATCATTAACTCATATTTGTTTTTGGCCCAAAGTTTTTCCATTATTATTTTTGTCATTGTAACCTCCCTTCTATGATTATACTAATAATGGTAACTAAATACACAGAACCAATCTGGACGATATCCAAAGAGAGCATCAGATTTATGGAAAAATAGATTCCCGTGTTATAATCGTGGAAAACTTGGATTGGAGGCGAAGACTTTGGAAAAGAATCTCAAAAAAGCAACGTTTGCCGGAGGATGTTTCTGGTGTATGGTATCTCCATTCGATGAACAGCCTGGAATTCACCGAGTTCTATCAGGTTATACTGGGGGACATAAAGAAAATCCAACCTATGAAGAAGTGTGTAGTGAAACAACCGGTCATCTTGAGGCCGTGGAGATTACCTTTGATCCTGAAGTTTTTCCTTATGAACGCTTATTACAGTTGTTTTGGTCACAAATTGATCCAACAGATCCTGGAGGACAATTTCATGACCGCGGGGAATCGTATACTACGGCCATTTTTGTCCATGATGAAAACCAAAGGGAATTAGCGGAACGGTCGAAAGAAGAATTATCAAAGAGCGGGCTTTTTCAGAAGCCGATTGTCACACCAATTCGGGAAGCATCAATCTTTTATCCTGCAGAGGATTACCATCAGCATTATTATAAGAAGAATCCACTTCATTATAAAATGTACAAAAAGGGGAGTGGAAGGGCTGATTTTATCACACAGCATTGGGGGGATAGTCAATGAGTAAAGAAGAGTTGAAAAGGAAACTGACGGAGATTCAATATGAAATAACTCAGAATAACGGAACCGAACAGCCTTTTAATAATGAATACTGGGATTTTTTTGAAGATGGAATATACGTGGACGTTGTATCCGGGGAAGTCCTATTCAGTTCCATAGATAAATTTGATTCCAGTTGCGGGTGGCCAAGTTTTACAAAACCTATTAAAGAGGATCAAATTGTGGAAAAAAACGATTTAAGTCACTTTATGGTCAGAACGGAAGTCCGAAGTAAAGAAGGGGATTCCCATTTAGGACATGTTTTTAACGATGGGCCAAAACCAACCGGTCTCCGCTACTGTATTAATTCTGCTGCTCTCAGATTTATTCCAAAGGATTCCCTGGAAACAGAGGGTTATGGTGAGTATAAATCACTGTTTGATAGTAAGTGATAGGAGAATAGTAAAAGGGAAGGTCTGTATAAACTGGTGACCTTCCCTTTTCTACTGCTTTATTATCTTTTTTAGAAACTAGCCAAGTAGCCTCGTGATCTCAGTCATGTCATGGGTTGTTAAACTAGTATCGTATTCGGTTGATGGCTGCAGCTACTTCGTTTATACGGGGTAATGCCAAGTCCCCTGGATGTTGTCCCTTATAAGGGGAAATGGCATCAAGTCCATCCACTTCCATTTGTTTGTATAATCGATTAATGGATTCCATAATCGTCAATGACCCATCCGTTTCCTGCATAAGAATTTTGAGCATATACCCTATGGCTCTTGTCTGGCTTGAATCAATTAACTGTTCTACACCATGTAACTGTATTTGGTCACGGCCAATTAAGATCGTATTTAACCCTTTACTGTCCACCTTCTCTTTCCTGTCTAACTTTTGGAGAAGTTTTCTCCGGTGAAGGGCACGTTCCTGTATCAGACCGAACTCTCCTCCTGTCTCAGGAATTGAACGTTCCCTTGAAACTTCCATTGCGATTTTTTTCGCTTCTTCTGTCCGGTCATATGGCTTATATTCGTCCATCATGATGACATGGTCAGCCACATCAAAGTAGTCTCCAGAACCTCCGATGACCAAAATAGATGATATATTCTTTTCCGTATACAATTGTTGAACTCGATCGATAAAGGGAGTAATAGGTTCTTTATCCTTTTTCACCAGTTTTTGCATTCTACCGTCCCGGATCATAAAATTAGTGGCACTTGTATCCTCGTCTATCAGTAATAATCGGGAATTCATTTCAAGGGCCTCCATTATATTTGCCGCTTGAGATGTACTTCCACTGGCATCCTCGGTGGAAAACTTCATTGTATTTTTATTAAATGGTAGATTGGAAATAAAAGGGGATATATCCACTTCATGGACACTGCGACCGTCCTCAGAACGAATTTTCATGGCAGTTTCATCTGTAAGAACATATTCCCTTCCGTCACCTAGGCAGTGATTGTACACTCCCCGCTCTATTGCCTGAAGGACTGTACTTTTCCCATGAAAACCTCCACCGACAATAAGGGTAATCCCTTTCCGGATGCCCATACCCGTAATTTCTCGGCCATCGGAAAGTGGTATCGTTATTTCAAATTCCTTTGGGGATTTAAATGGGATGACGTTATTTTTCCTTAATGGACGTTGACTAATCCCACTTTCCCTCGGAAGTATAGAATGGTTTGCTATGAAAGAAATGATTCCATTTTTCATGAGGAAATGGCGAATGGTCTGTTGATCGTCTGCTAAGCGAATCGTTTCTTTAAGTTCCTGAGGATTGTAATTGGTTATCCCTTGTTGAATAACCTTTGGAATATAATCGCATAACAGTTTATCTGCTTCCTTTCCAAGTATCGTTCTTCCCCTTGCTGGCAGACCTACGGACAATCGGAATTCGATTCCCTTTTCAGAGAGTTTCACTGCCGATCGTTTCAATATCGCCTGTCCTGATGCATCGATAAAGACACGTCCACTTTTACCCGTTCCTTTTACAGAATTCTGAACCTTGCCAAGGTGTTGTGCTACTCCCTTCCCAAAGAAGTTTTCTACGGCTATTTTTCTATGAGCAGTAGAAAAATGTTCTCCGTTCAGGTCGGTCTTTTCAAGGGGGATAAAGACACGTATTCTGGATGGACTGGCAAATGGATCTCCTTGAACATAATCAATAAATAGGGTATAAAACGCTCCTGAGTAATTCCCTTGTATGGACTTGAATCCTTTGTATCCTTTTCCATCTAACTGCTCCAGTTTTTGTTTTAATTTTTTCATAGATAATCCCCTTTCTAATTTCTTCATCCAAATACCTGTATTCTAAGAGAAGAATATTTACCTGTAACTTGGATAGTATAACGATGTAAAAATTGAAATTACAGGAGTTGGTAAAGATGAAGAAAATCTTGTATTCCATAGTAAGTATACTAAGTTTACTATCCATTTTCATGCAGTTCGATCAAGTGTATGCAAACCAAGGAGAAGTAAATCTCCGTTTTTTAAATGCTTCAGTGGACTCAAGTTCACAACGAGTGGATGTATATATTAATAAAGAAAAGAACTTCAGTAATATTAGTTTCAAGGAAGTAAGTAGATTTATTCAAGTTTCCGATGGGAAGTTGAAGATCAAAGTTTATCCGGAAGGAGCCGATCCTAAAAAAGAAAAACCCCTTCTTTCAGAAAAGGTAAAGGTTAAAAAAGGTGAGTCATATACTATTTCTCTCATAGGTGAAAAGAGGGAGATGGAAATACTTCTTCTGACAGATGACAGGATCACAAAGGAGGATAAATCTAAACTGAGAATTGTTCATTTTTCTCCTGATACACCTTCTGTTAATATCTTTGGAAACGGGAACGAAGTAATAACCAATCTTGAATTTGGTGAAATCAGTGCTTATGGGGAGTTAGAGCCCACAACATTAGATCTGGAATTCCGGATTGGAGATCAGGGGGAAGTCTTATATAAAATCCCTAATTTGGAATTGGAAGCTGGTGTTAATTACTCTATTTTTGCCTTAGGCTCCTTGGAAGGAGAACCAGGATTTGATGTATTAATTACACAGGACACTGTTACAGAATAATGATTTTTCCTTTATGGGGGAGTTGGTGGAAGAAACTACCACTCCCTTTCATTGTTTTGTAATGATATGGTTAACAAAAGTTGCTTGTTTGAGGATATGAGAATGATTTTTTAAAATAGAATGAAAGAATGTGGGTGATGGAGAATGGGCAATCTTTTAGTAAAACAAAGTTTATTGATCTTATTTCTTTTAATATTTGTCAATTATAAAGTGTCGGAAACATTTGCAAATGAATCCGCTCCTGACATTATCAGTGAATCCTATATTTTGATAGACAGCAATACAGGAAAAGTCTTACTCCAGGAAAATGCCCATCAGCTAATGTACCCTGCAAGTATTACAAAAATAATTACCGCAATAATAGTAATCGAAACCCGTGATCTTGATGAAGTGGTTGAAGTCAGTTGGGATGCGGTGAGAGCAATTGGAACAAGGGTATACTTATTAGAAGGGGAAAAGATTACGCTACGTCAACTATTGCACGGTCTCATGGTAAGCTCAGGGAATGACGCTGCGATAGCGATTGCAGAACATATTGATGGATCAGTTGAGGCTTTTGCGGAACGGATGAATGATTTCGTGGAAACTCGAATTGGAGTTCAGCGATCAAACTTTAAGAATCCACATGGTCTGTTTGAAGAAGAGCATATGACAACGGCTTCCGATATGGCGAAAATTAGTGCTTATGCAATGAAAAATGATTTTTTTCGTGAACTAGTCAGTACGGAATACTATGATTGGGTAGGGGAAGGTTGGGAAACAAGGATTTATAATCACCATCCCCTCACAAGACATTATGAAGATATAATCGGAATCAAGAACGGATTTGTCCAACGTTCTGGAACAACGTTATCAACAGCAGCAAAAAGGGGAGAAACGGAGTTAATTACCGTAACTTTGAAAGCACCGTCAAGATACTTTGCGCAGGAAGACACACTCGCTTTATTAGAATATGGCTTTCAAAACTATGAGACACAATGGGTAACTTTTGAAAAGGAACCATTAAGATATGACTTTGTTTATCCAGAGAAAATCCCAGTCACTACAGAAATCGGGGAGAGTGTAAACTATACGATTTCAAGCAATGGGATTGTTACCATTTCAAGTGATGCAGGGAAAATATTAAAAGAGTTTCAGTTACAGGAAAGAAAACCTGTCTTGTCTCCTGTGTTACTGGATAAATCGATATTAGATCAGGGACAAAATGATTCGGATAACAAAAAGTTTTCTTGGTTGGATTGGTTGTTCGTTACGGGAATTCCATTAGTATATCGTTAGAAAGATCGGAAAAAAATCGTGGGGGTTGTCTTAACTGCAATAGTTAAGACAACCTTTTTACTCATTCTTTGCATTGTCTTCTTTGCCACGACGGATACACTGCAAATTCATGCTTTTAGATTTGAGGAAGAGGCAGTGACTTTCGCCCGTGAGCCCAGGCGATTACGCTTTTCTTGGAAGAAAAATATTTATAAGTTTTGGCACCTTCGGGCAAGTTGTCTAGCTCCACCGCCTACTCGCTGCGGGGCACTTCGGAAGTGACAACCGAAGTCAAAGAGCGGACTTCTAGTTGTCATTCCTCCACTGCCCTACGCTCGTGACCATAGGCGCTTGCGCTTTTCTTATGGGTATCAGTCATGTTTAAAGGAATGATAATTAAGGGAATCAGTATCGAATAAGATAACAATTATATATACATATATGGATAACGTTTTTATCTATGTCAGATTATAATATAGAATTCATAGGTTTCTTGGCATGAGGTGGTATGTTAATGATCAGGTTAAAAGGACTTTTCAAGAATCTGTTTTTATTTGGATCTTTATTAATTGGAATTTTATTAATTTTAATTGCTGTTTCAATGTATTTGTGGCAAACAACAGATGAAGGGAGATTGCCGGCAAAAACAGCAGTTATTCTCCATGCGATTAACAATAACCTCGTACCGTTGGATATTAACATCCAAGTTCCGAAAATTGTTTCAGGTGGCAGTGGGAGCGGTGGGAGTCCTTTGTTGAGGGAGGATCTTTATATTCCCGTACAAGGAGAAGTGCAAATTCCGTTAAGAATCTACCGTCCACAAGGAGAAGGGCCATTCCCCATCCTTATGTATTATCATGGAGGAGCCTTTTTAGAAGGATTTGGTGATATTAACACCCATGATAATATCATTCGTTCCCTCGCAGCGAGAACGAATAGCGTGGTGATAGCGACCGGATACAGATTAGCGCCTGAATACACCTTCCCAACCGCAGTGGAAGATAGTTATGCAGCAATCCTGTGGGCTGTCGAACATGCAGACACATTTAATGGGGATACAGAAAGAATAAGTGTGGCAGGAGACAGTTCTGGTGGGAACTTGGCAACGGCAATGACTCTTATGAGTCGTGACCGAAATGGTCCTGAATTGATTTCCCAAGTGTTAATGTATCCTTTAACAACCTTTCAGGATGTCCCTTTGGAATCCAGGGATATTTATGACAGTGGTTATTATTTATTATCGAGATCCGTGATGTATCGTGCCAGAGATTTATATACTCCGGATGAGTGGATGTGGTTTAGTCCCTATTCTTCCCCATTGCAGGCAGAAGATTTAAGTGGGTTACCACCGGCATTAATTATCACGGCAGAATTTGATCCGCTAAGGGATGAGGGGGAAGCTTATGCTGAACGATTGGCAGAGTTTGGTGTTCCTGTTCAGGGATCCCGTTATCGGGGAGTGATGCACGGTTTTATCTCCCTCTATGAGATAATGAAAACTGGACAATATGGTTTACAGGAAGCAACGACTTTCCTTCGTCAATCAAACCAAGGAACTTTGCAAACTACTTCTCCGTATCAATTACAGATAAAACAAACTCCTCAAGGGTTTGATCGGGTAAGGGATGAAACAGAAGCATTTGCAATTGCGGCATATTTATTAGGGAGGTCTGGTGCGAACTTTTTCCGATAGGAGAGTGATGCAGGATGAAGAACAAAATACCAATGCTCATTTCAATAATTTCCATTTTACAAGTCGTTATAGTAAGCGTATTCGCAATTTACTATTGGTATATTATGGAACATTGGGGTTACAATGAGCGATTTTTTTTAGATATCATTTCAGATAGCGCTTACCTTTTATTAATTGTTGTATCCATCGGCTTACTTTGGAAGAAACCTTGGGGCTGGTGGCTTGGAATGATTGTTTATTTCAAGCTGGCCTTTGCAGGAGTTCTTTCCATTGTTTTTGCAATTGTCAATATCCTATCAGGTAACATATTGGAACCACTGAATTTTCAGTTCTTTCTTTATGATTTCCTTGCAGTCTCCATTTTTGTCATTGTTGTTGGAATACTGTCATTGCCTTCCATCAGAAACTTTTATTCCGTTTCCTATCCTAAAGGAGTCTTGTTTTTTTTCGTTGGAATAGGTGGAATTATTTTATATGTGTTATATTTTATAATAATGCTTGTCAGTATAAACGCTTTTTTATAAAACCTTTTGTTTATTTTTAACCCGGAGTAAAAAGGTGTTTTTGACAATAATCTACTAGTGAGGAAAGAAGGTTTCTTAAGCTATGGAAAATTTAATAAACCCCAATGTGAGAAGTATTGAAATATCAGGAATTCGTCAATTTTTTAATCGTGTGGCAAAGTATCCTGATGCCGTTCAATTAACATTAGGACAACCTGACTTCTACACACCTAAACATATAAAAGAGGCAGCAAAAGATGCTATTGATGGAAATGAAACTACATATACAGCGAATGCAGGTACTCCTGCCTTATTAATGGCTGCAAGTCAGTTTGTTCAGAAAAAATATGGATTAACTTACGATCCCTCCAGTGAAATACTTACAACAATCGGTGCTTCTCAGGCAATTGATGTGGCAATGAGAACGATTTTGGAACCTGGTTCGGAAGTTATTTTACCAGGCCCTGTTTATCCGGCCTACGCCCCAATTATTACGTTGTGTGGTGCTATACCTGTTTATGTGGATACGAGAGATACTGATTTTGTGATAACAGTAGATCAAATCAAAGCACACCGGACACCGAGAACAAAAGCAGTTATTTTACCTTACCCGTCCAATCCCACAGGCGCCGTATTATCGAAAGAACAGGGTAAAGCATTGGCAGACTATTTGATGAATGAATCGATGTTTGTGATATCCGATGAAATTTATTCAGAGCTGAATTATGACGGGGATCACGTATCCATTGCCCAATTTGATCGGATGAAGGAAAAGACGATTGTTATTAACGGGCTCTCAAAATCCCACTCCATGACTGGATGGAGAATAGGTTTTGCCTTTGCCCCAGCCAATTTAATGAAACACATGTTGAAAGTTCATCAATATAATGTCAGTTGTGCCTCCTCTATCTCTCAAGCGGCCGCCCTGGAAGCATTGGAAAATGGGATGGAGGACCCTGTTGAAATGAAACAGGAGTATGTTAAAAGAAGGGATTATGTCGTAGACCGCCTAGAAAATATTGGGATTCCAACTGGACGTCCGTCTGGTGCATTCTACGTTTTTCCGGATATTTCAGCATCGAAACTATCCTCATTTGATTTTTCAGTGAAACTTTTAGAGGAAGAGCAACTGGCAGTAGTTCCAGGGGATGCTTTTTCCTATTTAGGTGAGGGGTTCGTTCGTCTGTCTTATGCTTATAAAATGGAGCAATTAGCAGAAGCACTAAATCGTTTAGAGATATTTTGGAAAAGAACGGTAAAATAGAGAACATCATTCCGCGTAAGGAGAGTGAAGTTACGATGTGTGGACGATTTACACTCTATGCAGATCCAGACTTTCTCGAAGAGTACTTTGATTTGGAAAACGGAGAAGACCTTATCTGGGAACCTCGATATAATATAGCACCTGGTCAAGACATCCTTGCTCTCGTGCAAGGAAGAACCGGTCTTCGTGCAGGGAGGATGAGGTGGGGTCTTATTCCATCCTGGGCAAAGGATGAAAAAATAGGATACAAAATGATTAATGCACGTTCGGAAACAATTCATGAAAAACCATCTTTCCGATCCATAGTTAACCGGCGACACTGCCTTATAGTCGCAAATGGTTTCTATGAATGGAAAAAAGAGGGTGGCAAAAAGCAACCGTATTTCATCCATCTTTCCAGCGGAGAACCGATTGTCATGGCAGGATTGTGGGATCGCTGGATTTCCAGTACCGGCACAGAAGTGGTAAGCTGTACTATTCTGACAACAGAAGCGAACGATTTCATGAGAAAACTCCATCACCGTATGCCAGTTATTTTGGATAGGGAGAAGGGGGGAGCGTGGCTCCGCCTTTCTTCTTTAAGTAGATCTTCTTCCAGCGGTACCAGGAAAACAGAGGCAGAATCAAATTTTACTAGTTTTAAGAAGAAGTATTTCCGAGCATTGGCAACCAATGTCTTGGATGCTTATCAGGTTTCCACTTTTGTAAATAATGCTAAAAATGAATCACAAGTGTGTCTGGAAAGAATCTAATCATTTATGGATTCTCACTAATAATAATAGTATTCTAAATTTTCTGAGTATAATAATTATAACTCCCATTCTAGAAAATCTTTATAATATTTTTGTTCGAACATGACATCTTCGACTTATCTGCAAAATAAAATTAAAACACTCTATACTTTGGGAAAACACCCCTTAACTGAAAATACCCATTACATAATGAAGTTGGGATAAGTCTTGGTATTGTAAGGAAATTTCACAAGCTTAAAAAGTTAGGAATAGATGAATACAGAATAAAAGAAGATGATTAGGACAAGTTTTACAAGGGAATATAAAAATTTGGGTGCAAAATTGGGAAAATAAAGAATAATATCTTTGAGGAATATTTCTTATAGTGATAAAATATCAATGGAAACGTTTTTACTTCACAGATAGTGAAAAATAAACCGAACTAAAAACCGTTAACCAAATTCATAGCAAGCCGTTTATCCAATGTTACATTCAAACACTAATTCTAACCCAATCAAATCAAAAAAACTAGGAAGAACAGTTTGTGCTTCTTGATTACAATGGAGGTTTTTAATGAAATGAGTATTAATGGAATTCGTTTCGACGAAGGATGGAAACAATTTTATGGTCCAAACCTCGGATATATGCTTGAGGTTTATGAGACATATTTAGAAGACAGGGATTCTGTAGACGAGGATATCCAATATTTTTTTCAAAAATGGGGTCCTCCGCCAGTAGAAGATCAAGAGAAGAAAGATTCTTACGTCCATACTACTGCCTCTGTTCCATCATCAAAGCAGATGTATACAGTTGCAAATGCCATTAAACTTGCGGATTCAATTCGCAGGAATGGTCACCGGTTAGCAAACATATCTCCTGTGGAAGCAAGAAAAAAAGAAGATATTTTTGCCATCGAAAAATTTGATTTGACAGAAGAGGATTTGAAAAGTATCCCAAGGGAATTTTTATCTCCTGATGCTCCCGAATTTGTGGGAAATGGGCTAGATGCGATTAATCATTTGCGAAAAGTATATACAGATACGATGGCATTTGAATTTAAGCAAGTTCATGATATTGATGAGAGAAACTGGCTAATAAAAATGGTGGAATCGGGAGAGTATCGTCCTCACTTTTCTCCAGAAAAGAAGAAGCAATTACTTGAACAGTTAAATAAGGTGGAGGCTTTTGAACATTTTCTTCATAAGACATTTGTGGGACAAAAGAGGTTTTCCATTGAAGGTTTGGACTCCATGGTACCAATGCTTGATGACATCGTTCGGGAATCAGTGGAGGATGGAACGGAAAAAATACTGATTGGAATGGCCCATCGAGGTCGGTTGAATGTATTGGCACATGTTCTTGGAAAACCGTATGAAATGATATTTTCCGAATTTCACGATGCACCGAACAAGGATTTGGTTCCTTCTGAAGGGTCAGTTGGAATTAACTATGGTTGGACGGGTGATGTGAAGTATCATCTTGGTGCAGACCGTGAAATTAAAGAAAATACAGTTAATGCCACTATATCCCTTGCCAATAATCCCAGTCATTTAGAATTTGTTAATCCTGTAGTAGAAGGATTCGCAAGGGCAGCGCAAGATAACCGGAAAAAGCCAGGTTATCCTGTTCAAAATAAAAATAAAGCGATGCCGATCTTAATCCATGGGGATGCAGCTTTTCCAGGTCAGGGGGTCGTCGCGGAAACATTGAATTTAGGGAAGCTAAAAGGATATACCACTGGTGGTACAGTACACATTATTGCGAATAATATGATCGGCTTTACAACGGTGAGTTCCGACTCAAGGTCAACCAGTTATGCAAGTGACTTGGCAAAGGGATTTGAAATTCCAGTTATTCATGTGAATGCAGATGATCCAGAGGCCTGTCTTGCAGTCATTCACCTCGCTTACCAATATCGGAGAAAATACAATAAAGATGTTGTTATAGACCTCATTGGTTATCGTAGATTCGGACACAATGAAATGGATGAACCCCTTTCTACACAGCCTAGATTATATAAACGGATTAAACAGCACGATACGGCATTTATGATATACGGTAATAAGCTGGCAGACGAAAATCTCATTTCAAAGGAAACTTTAACATTGATGCGTGAGGAGTTTCTTAAAGAACTAGAATCACAGTTTGAGAAAATCAAATCAAAAAAACGGGAAAAAATAGATGAAGTGATGCAGCCGCCAACTTATGTGGAAACCAATTTGGAGGGAATGGAAACGAAAGTATCTCATGATCTCTTAAAAAGAATCAATAAGGAGTTACTTCAATTCCCGGAAAGTTTTAATGTTTTTCCTAAGCTAGAGAAAATATTAAAGAGACGTACAGGAGTTTTTGAAAAGGACGGATATATCGATTGGGCATTAGCAGAAACTCTTGCATTGGCAAGTATTGTACATGAGGGGACACCGATTCGGTTAACTGGTCAGGATACAGAACGGGGGACTTTTTCCCAGCGTCATTTAGTGTTACATGATCATGAGACGGATGAAATGTATTCGCCGATACATGCTATGGAATCTGCCAATGCATCCTTTGCCATCTATAATAGTCCATTATCAGAAATGGCATGTGTTGGTTTTGAGTACGGTTATAATGTGCATGCACCGGAGACGTTAACGATTTGGGAAGCACAATATGGAGATTTTTCCAATGGAGCACAAGTCATCTTCGACCAGTTTATCTCAGGAGGTCGTGCGAAGTGGGGGCAAAAATCCGGTCTAGTACTCCTTTTACCACATGGATATGAAGGTCAAGGTCCGGAACACTCCAGCGGTCGTTTAGAACGATTTTTACAACTTGCTGCAGAAAATAACTGGCATGTTGCAAATTTAACAAAGTCCAGTCAGTACTTTCATATTTTAAGAAGACAGGCAAAACTGTTAGGAAAAGATGAAGTTCGTCCGCTCGTAATCATGAGTCCGAAAAGCTTGTTAAGAAACGTGACTGTTGCCTCACCACCAACAGATTTTGCGGAAGGGAAATTTCATCCAGTTCTCTTACAAAAAGGGCTCGGAAATAATCCTGACACTGTGGAGAGGATCGTATTATGTTCAGGAAAAATAGCGGTAGAAATAGAGGAAGTTATTGAAAAAGAAAATTATCCAGATTGGATTCAAGTAGTCAGGGTGGAGGAATTATATCCATTCCCGGCAAAAGAAATCTCCAAGATCAAACGTGAACACACAAATGCAAAGGAATGGGTATGGGTCCAGGAAGAACCAATGAATATGGGGGCATGGCATTACGTATACCCATATTTAAAGGAGTTTGCAAGTGAAGGGATGGAAGTGAAATATATTGGACGTCCACGCCGTTCCAGTACAGCGGAAGGTGATCCAAAAGCTCACAAGAAAGAACAAGAACGTATTATCCGGACGGCTATAAGCAGCGAAAACGAAGGGAGAGATTAACCATGATTGAAATAAAAGTTCCAGAACTAGCAGAATCTGTTACCGAAGGGACCGTAGCCCAGTGGTTGAAAAAACCAGGGGATTATGTGGAAAAAGGGGAAGATTTGGTAGAACTAGAAACAGATAAAGTAAATGTGGAAATTGCAGCTGATGAAGCTGGGGTTTTAACAGAAACGTTTGGTGAGCCTGGTGATACGGTTAAAGTGGGAGATATTATTGCGAAAATAGATCAGAGCGGTAAGAATGGGGAATCTGCTGCCTCTCATAACACTTCAGAGGAAAAAGAAAAACAGCCGGATAAAGGAACCGCCGAACCTGTCACAGAAACAAAAACGGAAAAAAATGTAACTTCAGACGAACAGCACAAGCAAAGTCGTCCTGTTGCTACTCCTTCTGCCCGAAAGTTGGCGAGGGAAAAGGGAATCGATTTATCAGCAATTTCTCCAAGAGATCCATTAGGACGTGTAAGAAAAGAAGATATACTTGAGCATGATGGAAAAGGGAAAGAAGTTTCAGCTCCATTAAAATCACAAGAGACAGGGAAACAGGAACCAAAGGACAATCCTATGAAGCCGGTGGAACGGATTCGAATGTCAAGAAGACGTCAAACGATTGCCAAAAGGTTAGTGGAAGCACAGCAGACGGCAGCAATGCTTACTACCTTTAATGAAGTGGATATGACGAATTTAATGGATCTCAGAAAGCGAAGAAAAGATAAATTTTTCGAAACAAACGGTGTTAAATTAGGTTTTATGTCATTTTTCACAAAAGCAGTTATTGGAGCACTAAGGAAATATCCTTATGTAAACGCTGAAATACAAGGGGATGAAATAGTATTAAAGAAATTTTATGATATCGGTGTAGCTGTATCAACAGAAGATGGACTCGTTGTTCCTGTTGTTAGGGATGCGGACCGGTTAGATTTTGCTGGAATTGAAAAAGAAATCGGTAATTTGGCAGAAAAGGCACATCAAAAGAAGTTAGCATTAAATGATCTAACAGGTGGATCCTTTACGATTACGAATGGAGGGGTATTCGGTTCCTTATGGTCCACTCCGATTCTAAATACACCTCAAGTGGGTATTCTCGGTATGCATAAAATTCAAATGAGACCTGTTGCCATCGACGAGGAACGCTTTGAAAACCGTCCGATGATGTATATTGCCCTTTCCTATGACCATCGGATCATTGATGGAAAGGATGCTGTTGGTTTCCTCGTAAAGGTGAAAGAACTGATTGAAGATCCAGAGTCACTGTTATTAGAAGGATAGTAACTATCATAGATTGAAAATTGAAAAAGGCTGGGACATAACTAAAGTGTTTAATTGAAAATCCGAACAAAATACAACGATAGCGAAGTATATTTCCGTAGCTAATGATTGCATCAATTATCAGTTCGTTCGGGTTTTTCATTGATTAAAACACTTTTGTCCCAGCCTCTTTCTTACCTACAGTCAAGTGTTTTTATTAATTAATAACTATTTTTTGGGTGGGAGGGGTACCACTCCCACCCAAAAAAACATTTTGGAAATGACAAATAGACCTGACGAGTTATGTTTTTTCGAAAGGTCATCTATGTTATAGTGTAAATAACTGATTACGAACAGATGGATGCTGTATTGTAATCATAGGTGATGTTGTGTGTGATTAGATGAAAGGCCACTTTCAAGAACTTATTCACACATGCAATTGACGCAACTTTATGGGGTTTGCCTTGAGGTTGCGTTTTTAATTTGTCATAATACTCTACAATATGATTGTTGGACTTCTTACGAAGTTTAATCATCGATTGAACCATGTAGTACAATAGTTTTCGTAATTTGTTATTTCCTCGTTTATTTATTTTATCTTTATAAAATGTATTACCAGATTGATAACGCATGATATCAATTCCAACATATGCATTCAATTGTTTATGGTTCTGGAAGCGTTGTAGATCCCCTAGTTCTCCAATTAGTCTTACAGCAGTCACCTCTCCAATCCCTGGAAAAGAAAGTAATACCTGATACTCAATACGATCTTTTGAAAGTTCAACCATCTGTTTTATAAGCATGTCTTTTTTCGCTTTAAGATCTGTGATACGTATAGCATAATCCCGAATTTGGTCACAACGAACATCATCTTTTGATATTGCTGGATAGGAATCTTGTGCTGCGTGAAGTAATTCTATTGCTTTTTCTTCTGCACGTTTAAGGGATATGTTCTTTTTTGTATTCCCTTTTATTTTATTTCGTATTACAGTTTTAGAACATGCCAATACTTCATCTGGGTGTGGGAAAAGCTGAGTGACGTTCAAAAAGAGAGCAGAACGTTTTGAAAAAAGACGCTCTAATTCAGGAAAACTAAGCTGTAAAATAGCGTGCAATCTACTGTATAGACTTATAATTTCACTATCTAGTTCATCGTAATAACGTGTTAGTGCGCGCATTTGTTTATAGTAGTTTTCTTCCTGGTATGTCGTAGAACGTTCTGTTCGAAAATGAGATTTAGCAAGCCCATGAGCATCACTTATATCTGTCTTATGACGACGCATCGAAGCCGTTTGTAGATTCGCTTCTAACGGGCTAACTCTATGATAGGTGTAGCCTTCTGCTTGAAAAAACTGTTCTAATGGTCTCGAATACACTCCTGATGCTTCAAATACAATTTCAGGTGCTTGACCATCCCGTTTAATGATTTCACAAATCCTTTCATTCAAGGCTTTAAAGGACGATTTATTATGTGTAATTTCGCCTTCATATTCACATTTATTATAGTGATTATAGATAACCATTGTACTTTTCCCCATACTAACATCGAATGCTAGAACATGTTTCATGTTCATTTCTCCTTCTCTTACCATTCATAGAAGCCTTCACATTGCCTTATCGATTCCACTTTCTTTTACTCGATCTCTTAAGGACCCAACATACTAAACTGATTCAAATAAGGGTGTGAAGTCGGCCGGTTTATAATACGGACTCTTAAATGGTCCTAGAGGCTGGTCGGCCTTACTTCACTTCTACTATAAAAAAATAGTAGCACAAACCCTGGCCAGGGTCTGCACTACTAATGTTAGTATGTTT
>NZ_JAHQCS010000072.1 GCF_019042215.1 Evansella tamaricis
CATTAAATCAAGAAAGCGTTGTCAACAAAAACTTAACAAAAAGAGGCATTCCTGAACTCACTAAAAAATATGCCCACAAATGGTTGACGCAAACGGTTTGGAAAAGGCAAATGATTAAAATACTATTTTATGTTAGCTTTAAACATTAAGGGGGTCTTTCAATGGACGGAAGAATTCATTCTGTTGAAACATCAGGGATGGTCGACGGACCGGGGATCCGTTATGTCATATTTACTCAAGGATGTTTACTCCGTTGTCAATATTGTCACAATCCAGATACATGGGATCGAGACAAAGGTAATATTATGTCAGTGGAGAATTTAGTAAATGATATTAAGCGTTATCTTCCATATATGAAACGTTCAAACGGTGGTGTTACGGTAAGTGGTGGAGAGCCTTTACTGCAAATCGATTTTCTAATTGCGCTTTTTAAAGAGTTGAAAGCATTAGGTATTCATACAACAATTGACAGCTCTGGAGGTTGTTACTCCAACAATTCTCTGTTTCAGGAAAAGCTAAAAGAGCTTTTTAAGTATATAGATCTATTTTTAGTAGATATAAAACACATGGATGAGAAAAAACATAAAGTTCTCACAGGTGTATCCAATAAACATATTCTTCAGTTTGCAAAACAACTATCCGATGAGCGTGTTCCAATTTGGGTGCGTCATGTATTAGTTCCAGGTCATTCGGATGATGAACAGGATCTTCAAAAACTATCTGACTTTATTCAAACTCTCTCAAATGTGGAAAAGGTGGAAATATTGCCATACCATAAGATGGGAGTTTATAAATGGCAAGAGCTTGGTTTTGATTACCCGTTAGAAGGAGTATCACCACCATCAGAAGAGCAAGTTACTAATGCAAAAACAATATTAGGAATTCTTTAAAAAAATGGAAGCCATTCTATGTATCCTTTAAATAGGGATGTAGGATGGCTTTTATGTTATTCAATCTATTTTACAATTGCCACCAATAATGTGTAAAATCAATAAAAACAACATAGAAGGGGGGACAGTTAAATGGGGTGGAATATTAGAACATTTGGAGAACTAACAACGGAAGAATTATATAAAATTTTAATGGAAAGAGTAAGTATTTTTGTTGTGGAACAGGAATGTCCATACCCTGAAATAGATGGAAAGGATGAGTTGGCTCTCCATCTATTTTTGGAAAAAGATGGTAAAATTGCTGCTTATGCAAGGTTATTTAAGGGCGGTGATTATTACGAAGAGGCGTCAATTGGCAGAATCCTTGTAAAGGATTCTTTCCGTAAAACAGGGTTAGGTAAAGATCTTTTGTCTCGGGCGATTTCGATCATACAGGATGAGTGGAAAGAAAAGGAAATAAAAATTCAAGCTCAAAACTACCTCCGTGATTTCTATAGTTCTTTTGGCTTTAGACCAATTACAGAAATTTACCTTGAGGATAATATCCCCCATGTGGATATGGTATTAAAAAACTAAAAGAGTGGGAAATCCCCCTCCTTAAAGGGGGAGTATTAAAGGAAACTAGTAACTGAAATAGGGTGTGACAAACACAACTCGGAGGGTGAGCAAACTTGGAGAGGATTCGTAGCGTTTTTTGTATTGGAAGAAACTATGTTAATCATGTAAAGGAACTGGGAAATGAAATTCCAGAGTCTCCTTTAATTTTTTCAAAACCAACCCAAGCTATCGCTATCGCTGATGGATCCACGATTAAATTTCCCAATCATCGAGGGGAAATTCATCATGAATTAGAGATCGTGATTTTAATTTCAAAAGAGATTCAAGGGGATTTTAAAGTGGAGGATGTAGTGGGAAAAATAGCCTTAGGTATCGATTTTACACTTAGGGATGAACAAACCGAATTAAAGGAAATGGGCCACCCCTGGTTAAAAGCAAAAGGGTTTAGAAATTCAGCAGTTCTAACAGAGTTTTGGGAGTTTCCAGGTGTTGTATCATGTAATGAAACTGAAATATCTTTACGTAAAGGAGATCAAATCGTTCAACGGGGAAAGAGCTCACAAATGATGTTTGATTTCAAAAGAATTATTGAAGAATGCCATGAACTATTTGGTTTAGGGATGGGAGATATCATTTTTACAGGTACACCTGCAGGGGTAGGTCCTATAAAGGATGGAGATAGGTTCCGCATGTGCTGGGGGAATGAGGAGAAGGGGAGTTTTACGGTTGAAATGTAGTTATAACCATCTTTAAACGATCGTTTAAAAACCTGAAAACACTTATTCTAAAGGATGTAAATAAATTAGGGAACTCATGAGTATAATTGCAAGCCAGGTTCCCTAATATATTTCTATTATTTTGCTCGTTTTTGTAATTTGTGAAGGATACTTAAGGAACGGCCAGTTCCAATTGCCACTGCTTCTAAAGGATTTTCTGCTAATTGAACAGGTACGGCTATTTCCTTACTCAACCAGGACTCTATACCTTTTAGTAAAGCGCCACCACCAGTTAAAGTTACTCCACGGTCTACAATGTCTCCGCTTAATTCAGGAGGACAGTTTTCAAGAGTTAACCGGATAGTATCAAGAATGGCAAGGAGCGGGTCACGAATTGCCTTTTGAATTTCATATGACGTTAAGGTAATAGTTTTTGGGAGTCCTGTAACTAGGTCCCTTCCACGTACATCCATAGTCAACTCTTCATGATCTACTAAAGCATAACCAATCTCCATTTTTACATTTTCTGCAGTACGATAACCAATTAACAGATTATAATTCTTTCTGACATATTGAATAATATCATCATCTAATTTATCGCCGCCTACACGAATGGAATGGGCAGTTACAACACCTCCGAAAGAGATAATCGCAACTTCTGTCGTACCCCCTCCAATATCTACAACGACATTTGCAATTGGTTCAGCAACAGGGAGGTCTGCCCCTATTGCAGCGGCAATTGTTTCTTCGATTAGTTCAACGTGTTTTGCACCAAAGGCTTTAACTGCATCATGAATGGCTCGCCGTTCTACTGATGTTGAACCAGAAGGTATACAAACCATGACACTGGGCTTACCTAAAGAAAGACCTACTTTTTTACTCACTTTTTTCATTATTTGTTTAAGCATGTCTATTGTCACCTGATAATCTGCAATAACGCCCCCTTTAAGTGGTCTAATCGCAATGATATTTTCAGGTGTCTTACCAACCATATTTTTCGCTTCATTTCCGACGGCTAAAACTTCTTTTGTATTTGCATCGATGGCAACAACAGAAGGCTCATTTAAAACAATTCCTTTGTTTTTCGTATAAACAAGGATATTTGCCGTTCCAAGATCAATTCCGATTTGTGTATTTGAAAACATGATAACTCCTCCAAAATTACTGTACTTTATTTTTCTAACATCCCTGTCGATTTATGGGGGGAAAAACCAAGAAAAAAGGATTGAATGTATAAATTTCATCATTTCCTTGGAAAAGATTTCGTAAATCTGCAATTCTCTATGATATTCTTGACAAAATAGAGTTGATAAATGTATTAAAGAAAAGCAAAAAACTTTTCCTGAAACGTTACATAAAGAAGTAATACAATAGTTCATAGTAATCCATCTATGATCATTTATTTCCAAAAAAGAAGAATTTCAAAACGTAGTATTACAATAATGCAAAAGGAGAGATGATAAGATGGACAAAACGAGAGAGATCTTTCTGAGAAACAATAAACATCGTTTATTAATAGAACGGGCAGAAAAATTTGTAAAGCCGTTTCAATCTAGAGCATTTAAATATGATAAAACGGGCAGTTTTCCTGTGGAAAATTTTGAAGAATTAAAAACAGAGGGGTTTACAGGATTAACAGTACCGAAAAAATATGGTGGAGATGAAATATCTTTATATGAATTTCTTCTCGTTCAAGAAACGCTAGCCAAAGGAGATGGTGCTACCGCATTATCACTTGGATGGCATAATGGAACGATGATGCAGTTACGTAATACAAATAAGTGGCCAGAAGAAAAGTTTAAAGAAGTTGCTGTGGAAGCCGTCAAGGAACATATCATAATAAATACTGCAGCTACAGAAGCAGCTACAGGAAGTCCAGCCCGGGGAGGTAAACCTGAAACAACAGCAACAAAAGAGAAGAACCACTGGGTTGTTAATGGAAGAAAAACCTTTACTTCATTAGCTCCTATCTTAGATAAAATTATTATTACGGCAACGATTAAAAATGACGGAGCTGAAAGGGTAGGAGAGTTCCTGATTCCGAGAAAGACGAATGGTGTCTCCTTCGATGAAACATGGGATACACTTGGGATGAGGGCGACAAGAAGTGATGATTTAATATTAAATAATGTGGTTCTATCGGAAGACAAACTTCTTGCAACGAAAGATCCGGGGCATGGAACGAGCCCACAAGGATGGTTGTTACATATTCCTGCGTGTTATCTTGGAATTGCAGCAGCAGCAAGAGAAGAAGCCATTTCATTTGCAAAAGAGTATCAGCCTAATAGTTTGCCACACCCAATCTCTGAAGTACCTGAAGTGAAAAGAAAAGCAGCAACCATGGATTTAGAATTAATGAAGGCTCGACATTTCATGTACCACGTTGCTCTTATTTGGGATGAATTTCCCGAAAAAAGAAAGGATCTCGGAGCAGAATTAGCAGTAGTAAAAACCGTCTGTACAAATGCAGCCATCGAAGTGGTTGATCAGGCCATGAGAATTGTTGGGGGACAAAGTTTACAGAGACATCGTGCTCTTGAAAGGTATTACCGGGATGTCAGGGCGGGACTTCATAATCCACCTTCAGATGATATAACAATGATGATCTTAGGAAAACAAGCATTTAAAGATAATTAGAGGGGACATCCTAAATTTCGAATTCTATAATTCTATGGAAAAATGGCAAATGTTATTGTTTTCTAAAGGGTGTCGAAGTACGATAAAACTATCCCATAATTCTGAGAATTAGCACAACCAAGTTTAATAAACATAAGGAAGGAGTATTTTATGAAACGTTTAAAAGCAAATATAATCGCTGTTAACGTTGGAAAACCACAACTCCTCGAAAATTTCGGACAAACAATTACTTCTGCAATTAATAAAGAAACTGTAGAAGGGGATGTATTTTTATCAAGATATAATTTAGACGGTGATGAACAAGCTGATAAGAAGCATCACGGGGGAGAGGATAAAGCCATTTGCGTCTATCCTTTTGATCATTATCCTTTTTGGGAAGAAGAATTAGGGATTAAGCTTACACCTGGTGCCTTCGGGGAAAATTTAACTGTAAAGGGACTCGTTGAAAATGCAGTTTGCCTTGGGGATGTATTTAAATGGGGAGAGGCCGTTGTACAAGTGAGTCAACCAAGAATGCCATGTCATAAAGTGGCAAAACGTTTTGGTATTGCAGAGCTTCCCCAACGAATTATCGAAACTGGATTTACAGGATTTTATATGAGAGTGTTAAAGGAAGGAATGGTTTCATCTACTGAACCATTACAATTTATAAAAAGATTCTCAGAAATTCCAATTTCATTCGTGAATTCTGTATTTTACCAAGATCAATACAACGAAAAAGCAGTTATGGAAATATTAGAGGTGGAAGAATTGGCATTTAGTTGGAGGAAAATGTTAGAGAAACAGAGGAAGAAAGCCCTCAAATAAAACTAAATAACATATAATTAAAAGGCTCTATTATCGTTCAATGTTGATTTTTGTGAAATTTACTAAAAATCATCCTTATAAAAAAACAACATTATCCTTTAACATAGCCAATAAAAAAACTGCCTGACTTAAGGAAAATTTTCTTTAAATTAGGCAGTTTTTTAATAAAGAAACTGAAAAAATCAGTAGTCGCTTGCGCTTTTCTTATAACTTATCAAATAAGGTTGCCAGCCAGTAGTAGAAAGGAATTCCGATTATTAAGTTAAAAGGAAGTGTTAACCCTAAAGCTGAACCTAAATAAAGTCCAGAATTTGCCTTTGGTATTGCTTGCCCAATGGCAGCAGGTGCGGCTATGTAGGAAGCACTTCCAGTAAGTACAGCAAGAATCATGGAACCTCCAGTCGTTAATCCAATAATATTTCCACAGATAACGCCGAGAGTACCCCCAATCACAGGCAATATGAATGCGAACAGGAAGGACAATGGTTTGATATTCTTAATTTTTGTTAAACTTTCAGTTGCAATCATCCCCATATGTAAGAGGAAAATGCAAAGTATTCCATAAAATAAATCTCCAAAAAGCGGTTGAATCATAACTAATCCGTCCACATGGGCAACCAATCCTATGAAGATGCCGCCCAGTAACAGAAAGATACTCTTCCCGAAAAATGCCTCTTTAATAACATGTTTTAAACTTGCATTCGGATTTGTAATATCTTCCCCGTGACTACGGGAATGAAGTTTGTACAGGATAATTGCTAAAATAATTGCAGGTCCTTCCATAATTACTAAAACAGCAGACATATAAGACTCATAAGGGACACCTGCTTTATCCAAAAAGGCTAAACCAGCGATGAAAGTAACAGCACTAACAGATCCATAATGTGCTGCAATGGCGAAGGAATCCACTATTGGGTACTTAAAGACCTTTGAAATAAGAAGGTGGGAAATAAAAAACATAAGCAAACTTAGAAAGACAGCTGTCACTATCGTAGGTAACATTTCTATTAAGGAAACGTTTCTGAGTTCGACTCCCCCCTTAATACCAATTGTAAACAGAATAATCATTGTATAACCGCTATAAAATGCGGTTGGCACCTTCAAATCAGAATTCACAAGGACTGCGATAATTCCAAGTAAGAAAAATAATATCATTGGAGACAATAAATTTGCATAAGCTATTTCGACTATTTGCGCCATCCCATTACCTCTCTTTAATTGGATTGAATTTACTTCATTATAATCAGAATAGTGACATTTTTCATCTAAAATCTCAGATATTGTTAAAGAAAGGTATTTATCTGTTAAAAAACCTTATAATAAACAATTTATGGGAAAAAAGAAAGAGGCTGTGGAAAACTAAAGTGTTTAAATGAGAATGGGAACAAGACACTACCACGGCACTAAGTAAATATACGTAAACACCGGGAAAGACCTACTGTGACGAGTGATTGCCACGAGAGGACTTGGTTGTGGCCCGTGAAATACAAGTATATTACCGGAGGCGATGATAGCATTAAAGATTAATTCGTTCGGATTCTCATGGATTAAACACTTTTGTCCCAGCCTCTGTACTTACTTACTGGATTCTCACAATCTCTACTGGACCATGATCATCACAGTGATCTCCATGAACATGATGAAGCCGTCCATTTACTATATAGTCCAAATGATCCCCGTGGGGAACAATTTCATGACCACAATCTTCATCATGGTGACAGCCACAGCTAATTTCTTGACATATATCTGGATTTTTATCACTTACAGGAATTTTACATTCATCCCAATGTCCCTCATGTTCATGATGAAGGTGCCCGTTATGAACATAGTCAATGTGATCCCCATGTCTGATTTTAGTGTGTCCACAGGCTATACTATGCTTATGTGAATGCTCCTCATGAACATGGTGATTTTGCCCTTGATTACTCATGTTTGAGACCTCCCTTCCTTTGTTAACCTTCCCTGTATACAGATAAATAATTACTCTCTCAGAACACGAAATAAATATGAATGGTGTAACATGAAAAAATCATTGTGGGGAATAGTAAGGTTACAATGATTTAGCAGGGGGAGTATGTATGATTCATCCAATTTTTGAACTGACGGAATGGCTTGAAGGCAAGAAAGGAAATACAATCCTAATTAATAAAGGGGAATTTCTGACTGGTATGCAAGAGATATCTGATTCGGATCAAATAAAATTATTTCTAGACAATGTAACAATAAAAACGATTGAAAGACATGACCAAGATGACTACCTGGCAGATCAAGAATTGATTTTATATGGCGACGGAAAAATTATTAGTGATGAGGGAGAATTTGACTTACCTCAAAGCGTCTATGAAATTCCTTTAATGGGTAATTTGAAAATGGAACACGAAGACAATGGAGTTCTTGTAACGACGGAAAGGGCAACATATACCATTAGAAGTAATTAATAAATACAATACAGGATAGAAGGAACACGCCACATCTTAAATTAGTGGCGTGTATTTTTTGATTATAGAAGGGCAAAACGCTGTTGAAAAAAATAGCTTTAATTCCCTACAGAATGGTTAGCGTCACTTCGGTTTGCGTTTAAATATGAATCGTATGGTAATTGAGAATGTTGGTAAAATAAGGGCTATCCAGTTCTTTTTTATTGCCATCAATGAGAGAACCCTATCAAGGGGAAAAATCATTAGATTTGTATTCATTAAATATTTTTTGTTACTTTTCTGAAAATTTATGGAGATGGAAGAAGGAATTTATGGCTCTGTAAGGAATTCATAAAAATAGATGGTTTTCGGCGACCTCATTTTAAAAAAGGTGTTGAAGAAAATGAGCAAAGAAAATGATAGGAATAACAAGGATGACAGATTTAGAATTGCTAATCGTGAAGCACTTATTGGTGTGGGACTTGTCATTTTTAATTTTATTTGGTGGTATGGCTTTGCTTATGGATTAGGTTCCAAACCAGTTGAAGAGTATTCGTATGTATTAGGATTACCCTCATGGTTTTTTTATAGTTGTGTATTAGGTTTTATTATTGACGTTGCATTAGTTATTTTCATCGTTAAATTCTTTTTAGTAGAAGTCTCCTTTGAAGAAACCGACAGGGGGGAGGACGAATGAGTATAACGGTTCTTGTGTCATTGTTTATCTTCTTAATTCTCATCTTTGCTGTAGGAATTTGGTCATCCCGAACGCTTAGCCAAAAACAAAGTACATTTCTTCAAGAATATTTTTTAGGGAGCAGGGAACTTGGGGGCTTTATTCTTGCAATGACAATGGTGGCTACATATGGAAGTGCTAGTAGTTTCCTTGGTGGACCGGGGGCAGCATATACACAAGGATTAGGCTGGGTACTTTTGGCTATGTCGCAAGTGGCAACAGGGTATTTTGTCTTATTGATCTTAGGGAAAAAGTTTGCGATTATGGCAAGGCAATACAATGCCATCACTTTAATCGATTTTTTGAAGAAACGTTATAATAGTAAACCGGTCGTACTGTTTTCTGCATTTAGTATTATCATTTTTCTTTTTTCCGCGATGACTGCTCAGTGGGTTGGTGGCGCATGGCTTATTGAATCACTTACTGGTTTACCCTATACGACAGCCCTTTTTATCTTTGCAGTGGCGGTGTTGATCTATGTCATCATTGGTGGATTTCGGGCAGTTGTGATTACGGACTCCATCCAAGGCGTAGTCATGTTTATTGGAACATTAATCATATTAATTGGGACAATCATCGCTGGAGGCGGAATTACAAATATCATGAATGACCTCATCACAGAGAATCCTAATCTTGTAACACCGTTTGGTCATGATGGGGGCTTAACACCGGCCTATGTTTCTTCGTTTTGGATTCTAGTTGGTGTGGGTGTTGTGGCATTGCCTCAGGTTGCTGTCAGGGCAATGTCTTATCGGAATGCCAAAGCCATGCATAGATCGCTTATTATTGGGACGATAGTGGTAGGGTTTATTATGCTTGGTATGCATTTAATTGGTGTATTTGCCCGTCCGATACTTCCAGGAATTGAAGTAGCAGACCAAGTGATGCCTCTTATCACGATGGAAGTCCTACCGCCTTGGTTAGCTGGAATAGTTTTAGCTGCACCACTTGCAGCCATAATGAGTACCGTTGACTCCCTGCTTCTCCTTGTGAGTTCCGCAGTGGTAAAAGATGTATACTTAAATTACATTAAACCGGATGCCACTATGAAGCGGGTCCGGAAAATAAGCTTTGGGGTTACTGCGATATTAGGTGTTTTAGTATTTGGATTGGCTTTAAGTCCACCGGATTTACTTATTTGGTTAAATCTTTTTGCGTTTGGCGGGTTAGAAGCCGCTTTTATCTGGCCACTAATATTTGGACTATATTGGAGTAAGGGAAATAAATGGGGGGCATTAGCTTCAATGGTAATGGGGGTTAGCGCTTATATTTTTATTCATAATTTTTGGCCAAATCCTTTTGGAATGCACTCAGTAGTGCTCCCAATCGTACTTTCTTTTGCTGCTTTTATTGCTGCAACCTAAATATCACAGTTATTCAAAAAAGGGTAAAAAAGAAGAGAATGTGGATATCCTGCAGGAATAATATCGTTGGGGGGAGATAGATTTGCCAGTATATAATAAGTTAGTTAGGGATTTAATACCCGAAATTATTCGTGCAAATGGGGCGCAGTGTGATGTGAGAAGACTTGAATCCAATGAATTTGAGTTGGAGGCTAAAGAGAAACTTCAGGAAGAACTGGCAGAGTATCTTGAGGCTAGTAATGCGGAACAATCTTTGGAGGAACTAGCTGATTTATTAGAACTTATCTATTGTTTAAGTGAACACCATGGATATTCTAAAGAAGAGCTTGAGGCATTAAGGGAAGACAAGGCAAGGCGCCGAGGTTCATTCCATGAACGTTGGTACTTAGAGAGAGTGAGGGACGACGAATAAACTATGCGGTGATAGATAATTAAAGTACTTTTTAGCCTTGTACCTTTTCTTATAGGAACAGGCTTATTTGTTTAACACTACAGTTTAAACGTTTCCTTGAAAAACAAAGTTCAAATTAGTAAGCTTAGTAAATAACAAGAAAAGAGAGAATTTCTCTGAAAGTGGGAAAATCGATGAAAAAGAAAGTAACATTAATCGCCATACTTTTTATTCTGTTTTTGTCTGGTTGTAGTAGCCAGTATAATGAGGATGATGTCATCGCCTCGTTTCAAGGAAACGACATATATGTGAAGGATTTAAGGAAGTTATTCCATGTGGGAGATACTTATATCCCTGAGGTGGCAAGAAACTATGTTTTCCAGGAAGCTGTCATTCTGGAGGCTAAGGAGTTAGGGCTAGAAGTACCAAAGGAAGATGTGGATCGGGAAGTGGAATCCTTTATGACTTACTTAGAGGAGGAAGCTCCAAGAGAAACAAAGGAGTTTTTTGAAGGTAAAGCAGGGGAATATTCCATGTCAGTAGAAGAATATGTAGATACTATCGTCAGGGAAGAAATTGAAAAAAGTATGTATGTGGAAATGATGGAAGTGGAAGCGGTGGAAAATCAGGCTCCTGATGAATTGAATGCTATTGAGCGTCGGGATTGGGTAGAAGAACATTTCGATGAGTGGTATCAATCAATCTTAGAAAAATATGAAGATGATATTGAATACTTTTTTGAAAATTAGTTGAGATAAAACGAAAAGTTAGAACACCTCAAAGTCAGAAGTGTTCTAGCTTTTTTAAATGAAAAAAATAAGTTTTGGCACCTTCGAGCTTGTCTAGCTCCAGCGCCTACTCGCTGCGGGGCACTTCGGAAGTGACAACTGAAGTCAAAGAGCGGACTTCAAGTTGTCATTCCTCCACTGCCCTACGCTCGTGACCATAGGCGCTTGCGCTTTTCTTATTGTCTAGCTCCAGCGCCTACTCTCATGGGAACTGAAAAAGTGGTGCTTTTCCACTTCTACAGTCCCTAAGCCACTTCGGAAGTGACAACTGAAGTCAAAGAGCGGACTTCAAGTTGTCATTCCTCCACTGCCCTACGCTCGTTTTCTTAGGCGCTTGCGCTTTTCTTAACTACGCGCGTCTGTTTTTCCGTAACGCAAGGCCAGTCAGGAAGTTCAAGAAGACATGAGTTCCGGCTTTAACGGTCATATGGGCTAGGTCTTTCTGTGGGTCTAAACAGACGATATCAACTGCTCCAACGGAATGGTGTTTTCCTGTGATGGTAATTGCTTCAAATAGTTCTCTGGTTGACATACCACCGGGTGTTGCAGCAGGCACTCCAGGGGCATAGGCCATATCCAGAACGTCCATATCGCAAGTTACATAGATCATATCAACTTTACGTGAGAGTTCGTCTAATGCCTTGTTTACGACAGTGCTGATCCCCATTTTGTTTACATCCTGCATCGTAAAGTAATTGATGTGATGTAAATCAGCGTACTCTTTCAAGTCTTTTGTGTTAAAGAACCCATGAAGCCCAATATTGTATACGTTATCTCCTTCAATTAATCCATTATTAATTAAAAGGCGGATAGGAGTCCCATTCGCAGGGCCAAGTACACCAGGATCTCTCAAGTCGAAATGGGTATCGAATTGTATGATACCGATGGATTGTTGCGGAAATGTCTCCTTTAACCCTCGAATCACTTGAGCAGTGATGGAATGATCCCCACCGATAGAAATGGGAAGTGGATTTGGGTAGTGATACTTTATATCTTTCACCGCTTCTACAATGGCATGATGGCATCGTTTAATGTCCGTAACATGCTGTTCAGTATCCCCAAGGTCAATGACAGATAATGAAGTTAAATCTACATCTTCTTCAATGTTATAGGTAGTAAACCCTTTCCACGACTTACGAAATGCATCGGGAAATTCGGAAGCAGCAGACGCACTGATGGAAGAACGGGAAAGGGGAATGCCTATTATAACGGCATCCGCCTGATTCAGCGAATGGACAGGTACCTCTGTAATGGATTGAATCCATTCATGAACTTTGCTGTTATCTTTTCCATCTTTATTCTTCATCCAAAGGAAAGGTGGGGGAGTCATTCCTCTAATAGATGTTGTCATCGTTCCACCCTCTTTTTTGAGTATACGATTTTCCCCCGTTTAACTACCGTATCGGTGTGATTGACCCCATAATGGTATGAGAACTGAATATGATTTGGAAGATCCCAAATAACAAGGTCTGCCCTTTTTCCAACTTCAATACTGCCTATTTGCTCTCCCCTTTTTATGGCGTGTGCTGCATTAATCGTAGCAGCAGTGATCGCTTCAGCCGGTGTCATTCCCATTTTTAAACTGGCGAGATTCATCATGAAAGGCATGGATGTACTAGGGGAGGAACCAGGGTTACAATCTGTGGACAACGCTACAGGAACACCAGCATCAATGGCTCTCCGCCCGTTTGCCACTTCTGTCATCAGAAAGAAGGCAGTGCCAGGCAATAGAACTGCAACTACCCCTTCTGCCGCCATCTGTTCCAATCCTTTGTCGGATACTTTCAATAAATGATCTGCAGAGACAGCTCCCACCTCTGCTGCCAGTTCTGCTCCTCCATATGGTTTAATTTCGTCTGCATGGATTTTAGGAAGTAAACCATGCTCTTTTCCTGCCAGTAAAATCCGTCGGGATTGTTCAGGTGTAAATACTCCTGGTTCACAAAATACATCATTAAATTCCGCCAATCCTAATTCTGCTATTTTTGGAATCATTTCCTGAATAACGAGATCAACAAAATCATCCGGTTTTTCCTGATATTCCTGTGGAATAACATGGGCACCCATAAAGGTATGGACAATATCAATCGGATGATCGTAATTCAATTGTTGTGCCACTTCAAGTTGGCGTTTTTCCACGTCCCAGTCCATCCCATAACCACTTTTGGCTTCGATGGTGGTAACCCCGTGCTCTAAAAATTTATCAAGTCGACGGATACTTTCGTTGTACATTTCCTCGAAAGGAGCTTTCCTTGTGGCTCTTGTAGTTGCATGAATTCCACCACCATCAGCCATGATGTCCATATATGACGCTCCTTGGAGCCTCATGTTGTATTCGTTTTCCCTGCTTCCTGCGAAAACTAAATGAGTATGGGGGTCAACAAGACCTGGTGCAACTACTTTACCGGTTGCGTCAACAACAACTGATTCGGAAATTTCCTTTTGATACATAGTTTTTAAAAAATCAGTAGTGTTAACAGCCAGTATTTTATCATCTTTTATAAGGACAGAACCATTTTTAATGATACCTATTTCGTTCATTGCTCCCTTAATGGCTGGTTTGTCCGAATGGCCTTTCACGGTTATGACTTCGTTGGCATTTTCTATAAATAGATAACTCATTATCTCTATTCTCCCTTCCCACTAGGTGTTATCATCGGCAAACGAATCCCATTTCTCTCCGCTGCCTTCAAAGCTTTTTCATAACCTGCATCTGCATGGCGGGCAATTCCCATTCCAGGATCAGTTGTTAATACCCTTTCCAACCTGGATTCCGCATCTTTCGTTCCATCGGCAACAATGACCATCCCTGCGTGGAGAGAGTACCCCATTCCAACACCGCCCCCATGGTGTACAGAAACCCAGCTTGCTCCCCCAACACTGTTGATGAGAGCATTTAGAATGGGCCAATCGGCAACGGCATCACTACCGTCCTTCATAGATTCTGTCTCGCGATTTGGGGAAGCTACTGAACCTGAGTCGAGATGATCACGTCCAATCACAACCGGTGCTTTAATTTCACCTGATGCAACATAGTCGTTAATTATTTTCCCGAAACAAGCCCTTTCCCCATATCCAAGCCAGCAGATGCGTGAAGGAAGACCCTGAAATTGAATTTTCTCCCGCGCCATTCTAATCCAATGACAAAGTGCAGTATTATCAGAGAACTCAT
Organism: Evansella tamaricis; assembly: GCF_019042215.1. Classification (GTDB taxonomy): domain Bacteria; phylum Bacillota; class Bacilli; order Bacillales; family Salisediminibacteriaceae; genus Evansella; species Evansella tamaricis. The sequence goes on from NZ_JAHQCS010000072.1 coordinate 14,477, forward strand.
TTAAGATGATCTCATCCGTTTTATAAATATCCTCTGGATCACCAGAAAGTGCAATCCAACGGAAAGGCCCTTTTCCTTCACAAAATTGTGGTCGAATATAAGCTGGAACAAAACCAGGGAAATCAAAGGCATTCGTTACTCCTTCATCAAGAGCAACCTGACGAATGTTATTACCGTAATCAAAAGTTATAGATCCCTTTTGCTTCATTTCAAGCATAAATTTAACATGCTTTGCGATACTGGATTTCGCACTTCGAATATATGAATTTGAATCTTGTTTTCGAAGGATGGTCGCCTCTTCCAGTGTCAGCCCCTCAGGTATATATCCATTTAACGGATCATGGGAAGATGTTTGATCCGTTAATACATCTGGAATGAATTCCAAATCTATCATTTTTGGAAGAACTTCGGCTGCGTTCCCTAAAAGTCCGATAGATAATGGCTTTCCTTCGCTTTTGGCAGTCCTGGCCATTTGAATCGCTTCTGACAGACTTTCCGTTTGATAATCAAGATAACGAGTATCTATTCGGCGTTGAATTCTAGTTTGGTCCATTTCGATGGCAATACAAACTCCATTATTCATTGTAACTGCTAGTGGCTGTGCGCCTCCCATTCCCCCGAGTCCAGACGTGAGCGTAATGGTTCCCCGTAGTGTGCCATTAAAATGTTGTCTGCTCAGTTCTGCAAAGGTCTCATATGTCCCTTGAACGATCCCTTGACTTCCGATATAAATCCAGCTGCCTGCTGTCATTTGACCGTACATCATCAGCCCCTTTTTTTCTAAATCATGAAAGTGATCCCAGTTGGCCCAAGCAGGAACGAGATTGGAGTTGGCGAGGAGCACTCTCGGTGCATTAGTGTGGGACTTAAATACAGCGACTGGCTTACCTGATTGAATCAGTAGTGTTTCATCATTTTCTAACTGTTTAAGAGTGGTAACAATCGTTTCATAACTTTCCCAATTTCGTGCTGCTTTCCCTATTCCTCCATAAACAACAAGGTCATCAGGATTTTCAGCCACTTCCGGATCTAAGTTATTGCGGAGCATCCGAAGAGCTGCTTCCTGAATCCATCCTTTTGTTTCAAGAGTTGTACCTGTATTCGCTCGAATGATCTTCTTTTCCATTTGGATTCACCTTCTTTCTTCTTTTTAAAAAATATTATAAGTCTTGGCACTTTCGGAAATTGTCTAGCACAAGCGCCTACTCGCTACGGGGCACTTCGGAAGTGACAACTGAAGTCAAAGAGCAGACTTCTGTTGTCATTCCTGCACTGCCCTACGCTCGTGATCATAGGCGCTTGCGCTTTTCTTATTAAGTATAAAGAAAGGGGATAGAAAATCAGAGAGAAGTACTTCAGGAAAATGGATAGTTTTCTTAGGGGAAATATGAGAATCAAGAAAGAACGGCATAAAAAATGGTATTTACTTTAGTGAGATGTATTTATTTTAGGTGGTATTAGGGATTAGGGGGACGAAGCAAGAAAACCATGCCAGTATTAGAAAGGCATGGTTTTCCAACCGTAAACAACTTCTCCATATTCAATTCCGTTTATATTTATTGTTCCTTCACCGAGAAATACTGCACCTAACTTTTCATAAAATTTCCTGGCTGGAGGGTTGTCTGCAAAGGCCCAGACGAGCATGGAAGTGAGACCATTTCCCTTTAGGTGGTGTGTTACTGCCTCAACCAGTTGACTTCCTGTACCGTTTCCCCAAGACTCTTCAAGGAGATAGATTGCATTTAATTCCCCCTTGAAGTCAGGGTAACTATCTTTTGAGCGGTTTGGTCCACCATTGGCAAAACCGATGATTTGACTGCAAGAATCTTCTGCCACATAAACCCCGTGTTCTTTGAGGGGGCGTTCAAGAGCACTTCTCCACATTTTTTCCCGCTGCTCTACCGATAGTCCAGATAGGAAATCATCTGGCAGGATGTTACGATAGGCTGATTGCCAGCTTTTCACATGCACAGATGCAATTTGTTTCTCATCACCAATTACTGCCGGTCTAATCTTCATGTTTCTTCTCCCCCTTTATACTATTATGATCTAATCTGTATTTTCTTGGTGACATCCCTAAGTTTCTATGAAAACAACGGCTGAAATAAGTGGATTCTTCAAAACCACATAAGGATGCGATCTCTTGAATCGGCAAGGATGTCTCTGTTAATAACCTCTTCCCTTCCTTTAATCGTATATCCAACAAACTCTGTCTATAAGTGTGACCAGTCTTTTGCCGGAATAAGTGACTTAAGTAAGACGGATTACGGTTAACAGAACGGGCGACGGATTCTAGAGAAATTCCCGGATTCCAATAGTTTCTTTCCAGAAACCGGATGGCCTGTTCTGCTGCATCGTAATGAAAATGCTCTTCCTTCACCCTTACTTCTTCAAAAACTTGTTGGATAAACAAGACAAGGTCTTGAACGATTCCGTATAATACAGGCTGTTCCAGTATGGCATAATACATAGATTCAAAGGAATCTTCTAAGCCGCATCGGTAAACCTGCATATAACGTCGGACTTGAGCTAAAATACTCGTCATTTTGGTCCTTATACTATTAGGATAAGGGTATGGGGACGATAGGTTTAGAAAACTATCGTAAAGTTCTTCTTTTATTTTTGAAAGATCCTGTTGGTTTAACATATCAATCCATTTCCTTTGTTCATGGGAGGTAAGGAACGGATCAACTTTTTTCCAGGACAATGGTCTTTCATACGAAAGGATACTCCGTTTCCCATGGTAAAAAATCATTTCTGTCATTTCTTTTAGTTCCTCATAAAGAGTATGTACTGTTTTTTCAGTTGCAGATGTGGAATGAAGGATAACAGAAAGTGGCTCCAAAACTACATTCCATTGATTTAGAAAGAGCTTTGCCTCCTCCTTCAGTGTAAAATGTGAGGAGGGTCTCTTAAAGCAAACGATCATATTGGAAAATAAGAAGGTTTCTATTACTTTGGTTTTAAAAAAAGTATCTACTTTCTTCTTCAGTTTTAAAAGACATTCTTTCTCTTCAGGTATAAAGGCAAGTACTTGAGTGGGTAATGAAATGGAAAGGTCCTGGTGAAAAAGCTGTTCATATGATATTGGTTCCTTTAGTTTCTGATTAGGTGTTTCGATGGATTGGTTGACATGCTGGGTACGGATTAAAGGGAAAATTTCCAGTTTTTTATAGGCTTTTTTTATAGATGACAAAAGGCGTGTTGGTGTATGTGGTTTTAATACTAAGTCCACTGCGCCTAATTGAATGACTTTCATGGCCTGTTCATATGTTGCTTCCGTGGAGGTACAAATGATTTGCATTTCTGTATTCTCTGTTAATTCCAGGAGCGGGAAGATAGAATGATTCTGAATCATTTGCAATTCGATCAAATTGATAGTGGGTCTTCTTTGTTGGATGAGTTGTAACGTATCTTCTTCGTTATAAGTTTTATAGATTGTTTCAAATGGGATGGAGGAGTGCTTAATAAACCATTCTACTCCATCTACTTCTGCTTTATCCCTATCCGCAATTAGAATGGTTAACTCCATTGTGTAGTCCCGCCTTTCTTTTAAAGGTAGATATCATTATTTTATCGTACTATCTGTTGCTAGAGTAGTCGAAAATTGAAGTTATTGACAGAAATGTTTGTTTTCACATATGATGGGAGTAAGACATAGAAGGGAAGAGTGGATCCAATGGACGGTCCTTTTTATAAACGGATTAAATTAAATAAATTCATACTAGCAGTGAAGAAAAATCTGTAAAGGATTTTCCTTCACTGCTTTTTTTCTGCTTTATTACGATGAAACAATGAACTGGAAAAGGTGGGAGAAAAATGATTACACTGACAGGCAATACTTTAACAATGGAACAGGTAAAACGTGTTATATGGGAAAAGGAAGAAGTTGTTGCTTGTAAGGATGCGTTACAAAAAGTAATGGAAACGAGAGATGCGGTGGATGCGATTGTTCATAATGGAAAAATCGTCTATGGGGTAAATACTGGGTTTGGTAAATTGAGTGATGTAAAAATCGACAGCAAGGATGTGGAGACGTTACAGAAAAATTTAATTTATTCCCATGCTTGCGGTGTCGGGGAACCATTCCATGTGGAAATTTCAAGAACAATGATACTTCTAAGAGTAAATACGCTATTAAAAGGCTACTCCGGTGTCAGACCAGAATTAATTGATCAACTCCTCTCATTCCTTAATTATGAGATTAATCCTGTTATCCCTTCCCAAGGCTCTCTTGGGGCAAGTGGGGATTTGGCGCCTTTAGCCCATCTAGCTCTCACTCTGATTGGTGAGGGAGAAGTATATTACCAAGGGGAACAGAGAAAAACATTGGAAGTATTAGAGGAAGTTAATTTGAAACCTATTGTTCTTCATGCAAAAGAAGGACTGGCCTTAATTAATGGAACACAGGCCATGACTGCTGTGGGGGCAATTGCTTTTTTGGAGGCGGAAATACTGGCAGAACAAGCAGACGTAATAAGTGCGATGACGCTGGAAGCTTTGCATGGAATTATTGATGCTTTCGATGAAGAGATTCACCTTGCTAGAGGACATCAGGAACAACTGGAAGTGGCAAGAAAAATAAGGTGCTATACAAAAGGAAGTAGACTAATTACACATCAAGGGGAGGTAAGAGTACAGGATGCTTATTCGTTGCGTTGTATCCCTCAGGTTCATGGGGCATCACGTCAGACATTGGTGTATGTGAAAGAAAAGCTGGAAACAGAGATGAATGCTGCAACGGATAACCCCCTTGTTTTTAACCATGGGGCAAAAATCTTATCCGGAGGAAATTTCCACGGGCAGCCCATAGCCTTAGCCATGGATTTCTTAAAAATAGGAGTGGCAGAGCTAGCCAATATATCTGAACGTCGAATTGAACGTCTTGTTAATCCGCAGTTAAATGATTTCCCGCCTTTCTTAAGTGCAAAACCTGGATTGGAATCTGGGGCGATGATCATGCAGTATGTGGCTGCTTCTTTAGTATCTGAAAATAAAACATTAGCTCATCCGGCAAGTGTGGATTCGATACCATCCTCTGGGAATCAAGAGGATCATGTCAGCATGGGGACTATCGGTGCAAGACATGCTTATGACATTCTTAAGAATGCTAGAAAGGTGTTGGCGATTGAAATCATTTGTGCCATGCAAGCCATTGAATACAGAGGGCCTGAGAATCTAGGAACGAAAACAGGGGAAATGTGGAGGCTTGGTCGAAATGTTGTTCCAAAGTTTGAAAAAGACAGGGTTTTCTCTAAAGACATTGAACGGATGAGTACATGGTTAAAGGAAGGAGACTGTTCCATACTGAATTGGTTTTCGGATAAAAGTGAAATATCCACGTAATCAGTATGCAAAAATCGCGTCAGATTAGTCCTTCAACCTGACGCGAATAAGTCAAGCGGTTATCTTTACAACTTGACAAGGTACAACCTCCAACAATTTATTCACTTAAGAAGATGGGAGACTCTCTGAATGGCTGCTTCCATTTGTTTCGAATGTTCGGTATACATTTGTTTTGCTTCCTGATTGTCAGTGGAAAGGGCAAATAATTCAAGGTCCGCCTGACACTTTTTCATAGTAGCATATAATAAAGGTTTTTCTTGTGGGGAGGGGACTTTTAGTTTGTCATCGAACAAATCAATGGTGAGCTGTCCATAGGAATCCACTTGCCCCAAATACACATTTTCAATGGCAGCACCTTGTTTTTCCAACTCAGTTTCAAGCCATTGCCGGTTTTTCCCGATCGTAGCTAAAGGTTCATCGAGTACTTTCCCGTCCATAATAACTGTTTCCGGCTCTTTAATCGGTGCAACTTTAAGTTGAATGTCTTTAGGTGTCACAGGTTGGTAATCTTTTTTTAATAAGACACTTACATCACCACTTGTTTCTAGTACGGCGAATTCCACGTCAGCTACTTGAAAGGCATTTTTAGACCGCAGTTGTTTTAAGAGCTCATCCGTGGAATATCTTTCTTTTTTCAAATTATCTTCAAGGACTTTTCCGTCTTTAATTAGAGGAATACCTCTTCCCTGGACAAAATTGCGTACAGTCTGACTCTTGATGGAAAGCCATCCGAGGCCATAAGAAACAACTGCCCAAATAATTAGTCCCATTATTGGATAAGCAATAGGTACTTGCAAATGAATGGAACCAATGGCTAAGATTGCACCAATAACAATGCCCGAGACGAATTCAAAATAAGTTACTTGTGCCATCGATTTTCTTATAAACGTTCGGGATAGAAACAACAAGATTATAACGGCTACGAGGGAACGAAGCACGACTTCTAACCACCCTTGCATCGTGTTACCCCCTTTCATTTCGTAATTAAGTAGTTGTTATAAAGATATTTTCACGGCAGTGGTGTTTTTTAAGCACTGCTCTAAAATATTCTTTATTAGAAACCTTTATATTGTGGCTCCTGAAATTCTAACTCTCCCACACGGTTTTCCAAATCAGATATTACTTTTCTTGTTATTTGGCATGTCTCTCGGAATGTTTCAGAGGCCTGTTCATCTCGTGAATGAATCGCAAGGTTATTTAGGCTTGCTTCCACGGATTTTAAACTTGCAACACACTGTTTAACTTGGGAAGCAACAGTCATAATACATCACTCCTTTTCTAAATGGGTAAGAATTTAGAAGTTTTTGCACCTTCGGGCAAGTTGTCTAGCACAAGCGCCTACTCGCTACGGGGCACTTCGGAAGTGACAACTGAAGTCAAAGAGCGGACTTCTGTTGTCATTCCTCCACTGCCCTGCGCTCGTGACCATAGGCGCTTGTGCTTTTCATTGTCTAGCACAAGCGCCTACTCACTGCGGGTCACTTCGGA
>NZ_JAHQCS010000073.1 GCF_019042215.1 Evansella tamaricis
GACACTGCGAAGAATGAGCAGATGTCGCACTTGTGCCAGTGGTGAAAGGGAGTGAATTTCGCAAAAATCAACATTGAACGATAACAGAGCCATTTAAAAAGTACCCCTATATTAGGAGTACTTTCTGGTCGTAGAAGAACACAATATGCGCATGCCTTTTTCTTTTGTTTACCCATTAGTGGGGAGGGATTGAAGTTTTATTTTCCATAGATGTGGGATAAGTACTGGAGGGAATTGGTTTTCCATACAGCATGAGTTTTCCCAAATCGTTCATAGTTCCGTTTATTTGATCCAATTTCTTTTCAATTCGGTATAACAAATAAAAAGTAACCGCAATTGGGAATCCATATTCACCTATTATACTAAGCCAAATCTCCATAATACTTCTAACCCCCTTTCTGATCTAATTGGCTTTGGGTTAGCCATAAAACAAGACTGGCTAACCCAAAGAATTAATTACAATTCAATTTGCTCAACAGTTCTTGAGACAACGCGTGCTCCCCGTTTTCCAACTAGTTGACCATCATGTGATATAAACACATTGTATGAAATAATATCATCCATTACCTTGGAAATAATTTGTTCATCGACAGGCTCAATTGGGTCATCAAGGGAAATGGTTACGCTTTTTCCACCTTCATTTGTAAATAAAAGTTCTAAACGTTTGGACATGTTTTACACCTCCTCTCTTATCCATTGCTGCGAATAGGTTACTGTACTAAGTTGTAAGTGTTGACGCGTTCCACGTTCTCTAACTCGTACTTCTGTAGGGAAGCAAGGGCTAATGCTGTGTTAAATAAATTCTCATTCTCTGCTCCTGGTTGAATATTTCGAAATTGTTTGACTTTCAAAATAGCCTCCCCGTCTTCCTCATATCCTACAATGAAAGCTAATGCTAAACGAGATACGGTTAATTCTCCCATGGTATCACCTCCTTTCACCCAGAACGTATGTTATATGACGGAAAAAGGATGAGGTGAATTCAAGTTAGATAAAAGTCGAATTATGCACAAACCTTTGTTATTCTGATTATGTGGATGAACATTCAACGATACCTATTTAGGGAGGAAAACGATGAAGAAAAAAATCTTAGTAAGCGGGTTTGAGCCCTTTGGAGATGTTACAATAAATCCAACAATGGGGATCATCGAAAAGTTGAACCGGAGTCATCAAGGGAACGTGGAATTACATACCATAATATTGCCCGTTGTATATAACGAGTGTGCAAATGTATTAATCGAGGAGATCAATAAAGTACAACCGGATATCGTAATATCTTTAGGAGTGGCAATGGGACGATCTGCTATTACACCTGAGAGAATAGGAATTAATATTCAGGATACAGTTGGGGAAGGGGCGTCAGGAGATAATCATGGGGATCGTCCTTTCGATCGTTTGATTGAGGAAGATGGACCGGATGGATTGTTTTCCACGATTCCAATTAGGGATATTACGAATGAACTAAAAAAACATGGAATTCCGGCACAAATATCTAATTCAGCTGGAACATACATATGTAATAATACCCTCTATAGTGTATTACTTCATGTCCAAATTAATCAGTTGTCGATTAGGGTAGGATTTATCCACGTGCCAGCAACCCCCGGAATGGTCCTGAATAAGCCTCATTTACCTAGTATGGACTTAGAGTTACAAGTGAAAGGAATACAGACTGTGATTGACTGTTTGTCTGAGAAGTAAAAGGGCTATTAAAAGATACGTACAAATAGGAATTATTGGACTGTATTATATACTTAGAAAAAATCCATCCGAATCGGATGGATTATATGAGGGGGTAACAGTTTTGAAATTATGGTTGAGCTTCTTTCGGGAAGAAAATCGCTCTTATTGCGTCCAAATGGATGTAGCGATTAGCCTATCGGAAATAAATCACACTATATTGTCCGAATCGGTTCAACGAGCGTTTACATCGCGAGCTATCTTCAAGTTACCTTGACGGACAGGATGTCCTAATATCGGGCATGCCACAGGACGTGGCGCTTTGCCCGATGGACGGACAGGATGTCCTAATATCGGGCATGCCACAGGACGTGGCGCTTTGCCCGATGGACGGACAGACTTCAGAGCGATGCATGTAGAGTAAGAGAAACTGCTAATGTTTATGGTCACAAGTCGTTTGCGCTTATCTTATCGATTTATCGATTATTTTCCTTTTCGAAATGCGTATAGTTAGACAATATTTCCTCTAAAGAACTCCTTTCATCATTGTCGATAGTTGTTTTAATTTTTGTTCCTTTATCCAGTTCCATAATTAATTTTGTGCGTTTTCCCCCTTGTTTACCCCATTTTATAAGACGTATTTTTCCCCACTGTGTATGATATCCAGCAAAGATTAAGGCATTTCCTCGAACTTCAAAAACACGATCTAGTGTAATGAGAATAAATAAACCAATAGGAAAAATCATCAAAAAAAGCAATGTAGCCCTTTGGAAATCCCTGAATATTTCAAGTAGAAGTAAGAGGTTTAAAAGTAGAATTAAATAGGAGCTCCATAAGGATATTTTATATATTCTAGAACTTGTACTGATTTTTCTCGGGTCTTTTGTTTCATAGATGACATAATCATTCATCATCTCTCTTCTTCTGTGGGCGAAAAGATGATAGATGGCAATCACTCCGAAAATTGTACTGCAAAATAGATAAAGCCAAGGCATATTTTACTCTCCTTCAATTGACATAAGTACCATAGTTCATTTTAACATATTGAATTCTAAAAAGACAAAAGATAAAAAAATAAACAAAATGATAATTCGTTTGTATATAAATAAACAAAATGATACAATGTTTAAAAGTGATTCTCGATTGAGGTGATGGTATGTTGCAGTTTTCTATTAAAGATTTAAAACAAGGCTTCCATTTTGATGAACAATTTCAACTTTACCACTGTATTTTCTGTGAGGAGAAAACAAGGGAAGGGTATATTTATCCAGATGGGAATTTACTTGTGGATGCACGTATGAAAATGATTCAACATGTAAAAGAGCAACACGATTCCCCTTTTCAAGGACTCTTATCCCTTGATAAACGACATAATGGTTTAACAGATAGCCAAAAACAAATAATTAAGTTGTTTTATGAAGGAAAAAAAGATGACGAGATTGCGGAAAAACAAGGATTGGGAAGTTCTTCAACGGTAAGGCAACACCGCTTTAAATTCCGGGAAAAATTAAGACAGGCGAAGGTGTTTCAGGCATTAATGGAAATAGTAGAAGAATCAAATAAAAATGATCAATTGGTCGCGGAACATAAGGGGGCAAAAATGGTGGATGAGCGTTGGTTGATAACAAAAGAGGAACAGGATAAGATTTTAAATACATACTTAACAGAAGAAGGAATCGTAAAGCAGTTTCCTTCAAAGGAAAAAAGGAAAATAGTTATTTTAAAATACATTCTTTCAGCCTTTAAACAGGAAATTAATTATTCTGAAAGGGAAGTAAACGAAACAATAAAAAAGTACTATGATGATTTTGTGACGATAAGACGTTATTTTATCGAGTATGGTTTTATGAAACGGAATCGAGATGGCTCAGCTTACTGGCTCAATTAAAATCGGCAATATTGGAATGTATCTAGAGGTTATTGCTTCTAGGTACTTTTTTTAGATCTAGAATCATTTTCTTGGAACTTTTTGTACTTTTCCAATTCATTTTCAAACAAAAGATAAAAAAATTGAAATTACTCTAACCAATTTATGGTACGCATGATAAAATTGTCCTATGAAAACTATTCCAATTTCTAATAGAATGTTATTGATAGATTTTGCACAATCATAGACTTACAAAAGAAAGGACTACTGTTATGCAGGAAAAGAAAGTAAAGAAGACGCATATCCCAGTTAGGTTAAACATTTTATTTTTTGTTGTATTTATGCTATTTTCCAGTTTGATTTTGAGATTAGGGGTCGTTCAAATTGTTCAAGGGACAGAGTTTGAAGAGCAGTTAGATCAAGAAGTTAGTATTAGCGCCCCTATTGAAGCACCAAGGGGGCTATTATACGATCGATACGGAAATATATTAGTAGATAATGAGCTACTCTTTACAGTCACTTATACGAACAGAAATATGCTCCCTGCAGAAATGTTAAGGGTAGCCCAAGAGTTAAATCGATTTATTACGGTAGAATCGCCCAGAACTCTAAATGAGAGGGAATTAAAAGATTTTTGGAGTGTTTTATACCCTGAGGAATTTGAAGCAAAGCTAACAGTTGATGAGGCAAAGGATTTAGAAATAGAAGATAGTGAAGTCCACCAAGTTCGAATTGATAGGGTTACGGACGAGGACTTAGAACAAATTACGCATTCCGGAAAAAATATGGAAGTGTTTTCAATATGGCGTGAATTTACACTTGGATATTATCACTTACCACATAAAGTGAAACGTGGTATTTCCTATGAAGAATCTGCTCATATTTTGGAAAATCTTGATAACTTACCTGGGATAGATATCATTAGAGATTCAGTACGTGTCTATACATATGAAGATTCTCTACGTGGTATTATCGGTCAGACTGGTTCGATCCCAAGGGAGGAAATTGATTTTTATTTAGCAAATGGCTATGAACGGAATGAAGAAGTGGGTACAAGTTATTTGGAACAACAGTATGAATCCGTTTTAAAGGGACGTAAAGGTAGAATTGATAATTTTATGGACGGGAGTGGGAATTTCACAAGAGCAGCAGAATATCACATTGGAAGTCGAGGAAATGACCTTGTTTTAACCTATGATATGGATCTTCAGCATCAAGTACAAGAAATTCTTCAAACGCGTGTGGACACTGCAAGGCCGGCATTTATTGGAAATCCTGACGCCCATGTTGTCATGATGGAACCTAATACAGGCGAGATACTTGCCATGTACAGCTATCACAGTGATACAAGTTCAGGAAGAGACAGGGAAATTCGCCCCTTTACTCAAGCTTATGAAATGGGATCTTCTATCAAGGGTGCAACCGTTCTGGCAGGCTACGATACTGGTGTTATGCCGCCCGGGACTACGATCCTTGACAGATCGATTAATTTGCCAGGTGCGCAGCCAATTAGTTCCCATAGTACATTAGGATATATTAATGATGTTAGTGCCCTTGAACAGTCTTCCAACATTTATATGGTATATGTTGCAATGCGTTTAGTTGGTTATGTACCAGGTGTTTCTGGAACAAATTGGGGGAACTTTTACAGAGGGTATGATGTTCTCAGGGATTATTATGCACAATTTGGTCTTGGCATAGAAACAGGTATTGATCTGCCAAATGAATTCAAGGGCATCAGCGGGGGAAATAGTCCCCAGCCTGGTAATTTACTGTTTTTAACCTTTGGCCAATTTGATACGTATACTCCATTACAGCTAGCCCAATATATTTCAACCATTGCTAATGATGGGTATCGAATTGCACCGAGAGTTGTGAAGGAGATCCGTGAGCCTGGAGAAACCTCAGATGTATTAGGACCAATCTCTCAACAGATGGTACCAAAAGTCTTAAATAAATTGGATGTGGATGAGAGTCTCATTCAACGTGTAAAAGACGGATTCCGAAGAGTAGTCTATGGAAACCGAGGTACTGCCCGTGGGTATTTCCAAGGCAGCGAGTACACCGTTGCAGGTAAAACCGGAACAGCACAGGTAAGATGGCAAGGGAGAGAAGCGAATAATCAAACATTTGTAGGATTTGCCCCTTATGAAAATCCTGAAATTGCTATAGCTGTTGTCGTTCCGAATATAAGTAAGAGTGATACGAGGGGCCGTGGCTTAGCAAATACTATTTCAGAAGATATTCTTGAAGCGTATTTTACTCTTAAGCATAATCGTCAAAATCCAGGTAATGTTCTAGATGATCAAGACGAAGAAGACGAAGAAGATGAGGGAGATGCTGACGACGAATAATAACTACTAACATAAGAAAGTCTCTTCTCTTTACTCGTTTGCCTACCCTAAGTATACTTAAATTAATTAGGTCTTTTGTAATAGTAATGACACCAAAGGGGGGCTTTTTCTGTCGAATTGTAGACATTGCCAAGGAGGAATTATCTATCCAGATCAGGGAGTTATTGTTATTTACCTTGAAATTGGAACACAAAACAGGCTGAAAATGGACAGTTTATGGAATGCAGTAGAATACCCGCTTATAAGTGATTCGAAATCTATTTCCATTACTTATAGTAGTTTGAAATCGGTAGAGGAAATTTGTAGTTATCTGGAGAAAACGTTTACTCCTAGTGAATTAGAAGAGATTACTGGAGATGTTTGTACACAACCAAGTTCTTATACCATTTCCCGTATACCACTAAATCAACTCATTTTAAGGATGCAACATCCAAACTATCTAAAAATAATCGATGGCAAATTATTTGAATCACACATTCAGCCAATTGTGAATTCATCGGAAGGAAACGTTTTTGGGTATGAATTTCTTTTAAGGAGTAGGGTGGAACAGTATCCATTTTATCCAGGAGAATTATTTTCGTTTGCTCAACGTTCAGGTCTTCAATCCAAATTAGATAGTCAGTGTCGAATCAATGCGATTCGGACTAGTTCGGAATTATTAGGACAAGGTATAAAGCGATTCATCAACTTTCTCCCTTCTTCTATTTACGAACCAGAACATTGTTTAAAAACTACGTTTCAAGCTGTGGAAATGTATCGTATTACGTCAACTACAGCCAAATTACGCAAAGATGGATCGTGAAATGATTAAAGACTGTCATCTTTATGATGAGAAATTAGAAAAGATTCATGTTTTGTCGCAAGAATCAAAGAAATTAGGAATTAAGTTAATTGCGGAAGGAATAGAAAAGTCGGAAGAGTGGACTGTTCTCCAAGATCTAGTGGACTATGGTCAAGGATATCTTTTCGGAAAGCCTTCCCCAGTTCCAGTGGATAAGTATACTGCACGATAAAAGGGGAGTGGATACCAAAAATTCCTAAGGATCATAGGAGAGATGGTTTTTATCGGTAAAGCGATATGTGAACTATAAACATCTTTCATAACTTTAATTAATCAGATTTTTCTTCCCTTAGCCTCAAATCGGAACTTAGCGTATAATAAAGAAGATTCCATTGAAAAAGAAGGGAGCTAATCTATTTGCGAGAATTGGAGACAGAAATATTAAGACTCTTTACAGCATTACAAAATCCTTTATTAGATGAATTTGCAAGATTACTTACTTTTTTAGGGGACGAAACATTTTATTTTATTATTATTCCGTTTGTTTATTGGTGTTTATCAAAAGGATTCGGAATCCGTCTTCTATACGTATTTTTAATTTCGGTTTATATTAATGCACTTTTAAAATCAATTTTTATGGTTACACGACCAGTTGGGATAGAAGGAGTCAATTCCCTCTATGTATCTTCTGCCGAAGTGGGAACTCATTTTCCACACGATAGTTTCCCGAGCGGTCATGCGCAAGGTTCAGCCACACTATGGGGATTTATTGCCTATCAGCTGAATCGCCGTCAAGTATGGATTGGAGCGTCCTTATTAATTGCCCTTATCTCTATTGCAAGACTGTATACGGGAGTTCATTGGCCAACGGATATTGTGATAGGTGTTATTATAGCAGGGTTTATCATATATTGTTATCACGTTGCGGAAAAATATATAGTGGCCTTGGAAGAAAAATGGAAGATTACTCTAGCATTGGCAGTCCCATTTCTCATGATGGCAATATTCAGGGATTCAGAAGGATTTAGTTATGGAGGATTTCTATTAGGGGCTGGAATCGGATATTTTCTTGAAAAAAGATTTATTTCTATGAAAATACCATCATCTTGGTTAAAACGTATCGGTGCATATGTCTTTGGGGTCCTTGTGATCTTTGGTCTTCAAACGGGATTAAAGATGTTGTTCCCGGAATCTGCAATATTTGATGGATTACGTTATGCAGTTATTGGTTTTTGGGGCTTAGTGGGAGCTCCTTACGTGTTTGTAAAAATAGGATTATATAAAAAAGATTAATATTCAAAACCACCGGATCAGTATTAATAAAGGTCCGGTGGTTTATTTTATATGTTTATGTTATCGAATAGAAGGTGTTATATAAGCCATATTTCCTGTAACAAGTAAAAGTCCAAGAATAACAAGCAGTATCCCACTGAGGATAGAAAGGGTTTTAATATGCTTCTGTAGAAACTTCAAAAATTTCAAGCTCGAAGTACTGATTGCCCCAATGGTGATAAATGGTAACCCTAATCCTAACCCATAAACAAAAAGCAAAGTCCCCCCTCTGATGACAGTTTCTGAGTCTGAGGCAAGGATAAGAATTGAACTGAGCATAGGACCAATACACGGCGTCCAGCCAAAACCGAAGGCCATTCCCATAAGGGCAACACTAACTATCCCCCCTTTTCTTTGAAAAAAACGTTGAAACCGAATTTCTCGCTGGAAAAGTTTAATATTTAAAAATCCTAACAAATGTAAACCGAATAGAATGACAACAAAACCTAGAAACTGAGATAAAAAGGTGGAGAAGGCAGGGGTAAACAAGGAACCAATAGCCGTTGCTCCCATTCCTATTAATAGTAAAGGTATGATTAATCCCACAACAAAGGCGAAGGACCTAGGCATAATTTTAAACCTCTCCGCCTTTGCATGGGACAATTCAGTGACGGATAACCCAGTAATAACCGCCATATAGCTAGGGATTAATGGAAGGATACATGCAGATGCAAAGGAAAGGAATCCTGCGGCAAACGCAAACCAGATATCCATCAGGAAGGGTCTCCTGAATGATAATTTTCATAGGCATCTTCGTATCTCCGTCCCAACTCTTCTCCCGTTCCAATAATGTATGGATAAACCCCTAGTTCGTTTCCTTCCTCATCGAAAAAGACATAGGTTGGTGATACGGAAACCCCATAATAATTTGCAAGGTTTCGATCTAAGTCCACACCCCAAAGATGAGAGGCTTCATATTCATTGACAAACTTATCAAGAATTTCCCTTTCTCTCCCATAGAAAACAACAGTAATGACTTCAATTTCATCTTGTTCGTGAATAAATTCTTGAATGAATGGCATGGAATAACTGCAGCATTCACATGGTACTGCTACAAACTGAAGGATGGTTTTCTTTTGACCAATATACTGATCCAGTTGAATAGGTTCCTCCTCTGTTAAGCGTTCTACTTGAGTGATGTCACCAGGTTCGCTCTCAGTAAAGAATGAAAAGGCGGTGTAACCCATTCCAGCTAAAATAAAGATAATAAACACAATTCCGATCTTATTCAATGCTTTCTCCCCCCACAAGAGATACATGATTAATGCTTTTGAAAACGACTTTCATTATAATAAACATAAGTAAATAATAACGAATTTGAGGGGAGTTAAGGATGAGAAAGATAGTCTATTTGATGACAATTTGTATAGTGTCAATTCTTGGCTGCAGTGGGGAAGAAAATTTGAATGATTATAACGTTTTGCTAGAAAACGAGGGGAATACTTATCAAACAGGTGAGTTTATCCCGTTAAAGGTAATCGTTGAGGATCCGTCAGGGGAACCGGTGTCTGTCGATGATATCTTTTTGTATATGAACATGGAAAGGATGAATCATCCTATGCAAGGAACAATGGAAGAACAGGACCAAGGGATGTACATCATTGAACTTCCCCTTGCCATGGGCGGAGAATGGTATGTGGATGTACTTATAAAGGATGGAAAAAAAGAGCGGGAAGAACGATTTTACATACATGGCGAAGGGGAAATGGTAATGGAGTATATGATGGGATATAACAAAGATGAGGAAAGGAAAAGTAGCAGTGAATAGACTTTGAATTATTAAGCTGACCGATTAGTTTTAGTAAGAAAGGAAGGTATCGAAATGGCAAATCATTTAGTGATATATATGCATCCCACTGAGGATAGTTTTAATGGAGCACTCTTGAATTCTTATACAAAAACATTAGAAGAACAGGGAGACCATGTTGTTATTAGATCCCTCAGTGCACAAAACTTCCGTTCAGAGCTGTCTCATGAAGAGTACAAGGATAGTCTTAATGGTATATTTTCACCGGATGTGCGAAAAGAGCACGAATATTTGCTCCAAGCAGATTATATTACCTTTTTATTTCCCTTTTGGTGGACCGGTTTTCCTGCTGTTGGCAAAGGATATATTGACCGAGTTTTTTCTTATGGTGTTGCTTATGAACTTGATGGGGAAGATCCGATACCCCTATTAAATGGAAAAAAAGCTGTACTTATTATCACCTCAGGGACGCCTGAAAATGAAATGAAAGAAATGAAGATATACTCTAATTTTCTAGAGCTTGTGGATAAATCCATTTTTCAATTTTGTGGTTTGGAACTTATCAAAACAGTTTATTTTGGAAATGTCATTCAATGTGGGAATGAAAACCGAACAAAAATGCTGGAGGAAGTAAGTAAAGTAGCAAAAAAAATAAATGAATGCAGTTCAGATTGAACATAGGTAAGGAGGACAGTTGTCTACAGATTTAACTGTACTGTCCTCCAATATTAATCCTATCCTGTACTCCTATGATTTGTCACTGAATTTCCTTCAAAAGTAACCTTCTTTTTCTTCAGAATCCTTCTGCCACCCATATTAATAAACATCACCCCTGAGAGGATAAATATAATCCCTAAAAATTGGAATGTAGTAAGGATGTCCTGAAAAATAAATACTCCAATAAGTGTTGCCACCACAGGTTCAATAGTAGAAGCAATAGAAGCTTTGCTCGATTCCACTTGATGGAGTCCACGAGTATACAATAAATAAGCAAACACGGTAGGAATAACCCCTAGACCAAGACTAATCCACAAAGCATCCATATTCCATGGTGCCATTCCCTTTCCAGCGAGCCCGCTAGTAGGAAGGAGGGCAACAGTTGCCACTAGGAATGTATAAGTAGTGGTCGTCAATGAAGAATAGGAGGATAAGGCTACTTTGCCAAAAATACTGTAAAGAGCATATCCAAACCCAGAACCTAATCCTACTAGTATCCCATATAATGAAAGATTTGCCGTATTTAACGGGAACAATTGAATGACTAGAATACATCCTAAAAATGTTGTGAAAAGTGCAACCATTTTTTGAGGTGTAAATAATTCTTTAAAAAAGATTCGGGAAAGGATGGTCACAAATGCAGGTCCTGTATAAAGTAAAACAGCAGCAATGGACAGATTCATTTCCTGGATAGCTGTGAAATAGGCCCAATTAAAAAAGACAATACTGCAAATACCCGTTCCTAAAAAGAAGGGGAGATGCCTCCATTTAATGATTAGTGCATCTTTGTTTTTTATTAGAACATAGAGCATTAGTGCAACAAATGCAACGGTTACCCTTATAGTAACTACTTCAATAGGGCTAAATCCTAAATCATATAACCCCTGGACAAATAAGCCTATTGTTCCCCACAAAGCAGCACCTAAAATAATCATAAGAAATGCTATTCGATACACAAGTAATCTCCCCCATTCGATCTAATTCATTTCGTTGCACGTTAAATCAGTAACACCAGTTATGGTGATACTGTATAAAACGCTTTCTCTTTCTGATTGGGATTGTAGTTTACAACAAATAAGTAATTCCCCTTTATCACTTGTTTTTCCTCTATGAACTTCGTAGCATCAAAAGGGACTTCCTCTACAACAAGGTGCTTACTAACTGTTTTATTAGACATAAATGCTTCTAATTTATGCGAGCGGAGATAGTTTAATTCATGTTTTGAGAGACTAGGATCCCACCACTTTTTCCGCGGCTTTTGTTTGTAATGAAGTAAATAGTCCACCTTCATTAAGCCTTCAATCACATCCATCTGACCAATGCCGTCAGCTACTAAAAACTCCTTGAGGCGGAGGAACAAATCTTCGAATTGATGCCCAATTTTCCCCCAGCCATGTATATCCCAATAATCCCCGAACCGTTGAAAAAAATCGAAAGGTGTTTCAAAAACATGATCAATTAAATATTCCACGGTATAGTCAAGTCGATGATCATTCCAGAATTTTTCTAGAATATCCTCTGCCCGTTTGATTCGTGTTAATTCATCAAATGTCAGGACGTTATTGGAAAGAATTTCATAAGGTGCATGATCCATATACTTATACTTATATTTATCTGCCATTGCACGCATCCCAGTTCCACGAAGCATCTTTAGAAAGCCAAGTTGGAGTTCCTCAGGTCTTAATGCGAATACATCATTAAATGTCTTTTTAAAGGAATTATAATCCTCTTCGGGAAGGCCGGCGATAAGATCTAAATGCTGATCAATTTTCTTCCCTTCCTTTACCATAGTTACCGTTCTTGCCAGTTTACTAAAGTTTTGACGGCGTTTAACAAGATCATTGGTTAAATCATTAGTGGACTGAACCCCAATTTCAAAACGAAATATTCCCTTTGGAGCATTCTTGTTAAGGAAATCCAGTACTTCTGGACGCATGATATCTGCTGTAATTTCAAATTGAAACTCGCAACCACCGTGATTATCAATAAGAAATTGAAATATTTCCAACGCATAATCCCTCTTAATATTAAAGGTTCGGTCAATAAATTTTATCAACTTCGCACCGCTATTTATCAAGAAGAGTAAATCAGATTTCACTTTTTCAATATCATAATAGCGTACCCCTACCTCAATGGAGGATAAGCAAAATTGGCATTGGAACGGGCACCCCCGGCTTGTCTCAAAATAAATAACTCTATTTCCAAGGGAGGCAAGATCCTCTTTAAAACGATAAGGGGTAGGAATTTTGGTAATATCAAGGTTTGGTCTAGGAGGGGTCATTGTGACATTATCCCCTTCCCGGAAGCCTAAGCCTGCAATGTGGTTATATTTATGATCGGTTTCAATCTGATGTAGAAGTTGTTTAAACGTTTCTTCCCCTTCTCCCTTTACGATGAAATCAACTTCCGGCACACGCTTTAACCAATATTCTGTATCATAAGATACTTCTGGACCACCCAATACAATTTTTGTATGAGGTAAAACTTTTTTTAACATTTTCACAATTTGAATCGTTTTTTCAATATTCCATATATAACAACTAAACCCAATGACATCAGGTTTTCTTACATACAAATCAGAAACGACGTTTAAGTCCGGGTCTTTAATCGTATATTCAACCATGTCAACGTCATATTCCGGTGCAGAGTAACTTTTCAATAGCCTCAACGCAAGGCATGTATGGATATATTTTGCATTTAATGTGGTAACAACAATGTTCAAAGTATGTTCCTCCATTTATAAACGGTTATGGGTTATCATATCATATTTTTTTTATGTTCGAAAAGGGAGGGGATTTAAAATCTATGCAGAGTATGAGCAAGTTTATTCGTAAATACTCCCATTTGAACTAAATGATCATAGGAGGTATGACTATTTTTTATAGCATTGTATCTCATTCCTTCATTTTCGAATCCTAACTGATGATAGAGGGATATGGCATGTTTGTTCGATGCAAGAACCTCTAATTCTACTTTTTCATATCTTCCCTCGTGAAGAACCCAATTTAGAGCTGCCATTATTAACGCTTTTCCTATTCCTTTGGAGCGATAGTTTTTTTGAACTATTATTCCAAGGATAGCCCGGTGGCTGGTCTTTTTAAGAATTTCTGGTTCAATGGTAAGAATCCCTACTATTTTATCGTGATGTTCAGCTATCAAATTCAATGTGTCAGGATGACTGAGGAAAGCTTCATTTTTAATCTTTTGCTGTTCTTCTGTCATAACAAAATCAGAAACAGTCATAATTAAGCCGTCTTCCTCCTGAATCACTTCCTTAGTTAATGTGTACATTTTCTTTCCGTCATTTGCATTTCCCGGTCGTATTTTAATATCTAACCCTTTTGTTTCCATTTTGAAGGGAGTAATTAAGCCCATGATATATACCTCCTAATGAGTACTCTCTCTCAAGATATGAAAACAAGATAGGGAATGTTCAGGTAGGAAAGGTTCTAGTTGAACCTAAGAAAGTTAGGCTTGCTCCCGACACGGCGAATATACTGGGAGATTGTCACAATTTTATAGTGTACTCATACTATGAATTGAATTTGAAAATAACCTGTAAGAAGAAAGGGGAAGAAGAATGAGTTGTAATTGTCAAAAACCAAAAGGGCAACAGCCTATGATACATCAACAGTTCGCCAATCAAATGCCACATGGAGTAATGCCGCAAGAGGGACACGGCCATCCAATGTCCCCAACTAATAACACAATGTATGGAAATCATTATGGACATCATCAACATCATCAATATCAACATCCATCTTTAATGCATCCGATGCATGGGCCAGTTAATCCTGGTTTCGCACCACCGAATTACCAAGGTACAATGCCTCACCAAGGGATTAACGGACATCCCGGACATCCTGGACATATGAATTATGTGCCTGCTGGACCTACTGGAATGCCACCTGCACCAGGAGCACCTGCACCAGGAGCAATGATGCCAAATGTACATGGTCAAGAACCTTCTATATCACAGGGGCACTACATGCACTCTAGCCAAGGGCATCCAATGAACCAACAAGGATACCCTGTTCAACCGTTACCATATGGCCAGGAGTCACAAGTTAATGAAATGACACCTCAGGGTGAATCGAGTTACCCAACCTATGGAACACCTGAGATCCAACAAACAGGATATATGCCAATGGATGACGGAGATTTCGATTAAAAAAAAGAAAGTGTCTCAAATTAAAATGAGACACTTTTTTTATGAATGAAAAAAACAATTACTCTATAGGGATGATAAAAGAAAATCTCCATTCAGGGAGATCCACCGTTGTACGATGAATGATTATGTCAGATGGGGTAGATAGGGAAGTGGAAAACTCTAATTCGACAGTTAATGTTTTCGCATCAAATCTAGTGAACAAAGGGTACACTTCTAAACCATCTATCAAGTGCTTAAATGAATATTGGATTCTTTTTCCTGCCTCGGGATGTTGGTCTTCCATAGTAAATGTGAGAACGTTACCATCAATTGTTACATCTTTAAGAATTATATCTCCTGTATTAATATTATCCATTCTTTCATCAGTCAAGGAAAATGGATAACCATGCCGATAAAGGGATGGAGTTATATAAAGAGGCAATTGTAAAAAGTGCTGTTTTTCCTTCTGATGGGTACCGGGATTTAAAACAATCTCTATATACCCCTCATAGGGTAAAGTGTTAGGATCATCAGTGAGTTTTTCCACTGATTTAATTTGATAAGGAACATCATTTTGGTCAAAGACAAATGATGGCCAATGAATATCATAATCATTAAGAAGCAGGGGAGTTTCATCTAAATGTGATAACTTGAATTGAAGTGTAATTTCCATGTCTGTTATTTTAGACTCTATAAATTCTATTGATAAGGGATACTTTTCTAATTTTTCATAAACAGGAAGTGGTATTTCTTGGCTAGTATTAGTAAACGAAGACTCTGCTTGACAACCTGGTTGAAATAATAAAAGTATGACAATAAAAAATAAAAACCTCTTTTCCAAGTTGAATCCCCCTTTAATAAAACTACAACATCTATTTTACAAAAAAAAGAGAAGGACCGAATCAATAAATATATTTAGAAATGATGGTACTTTTCTATTATAAAAGGATTGCTGGAAGTATCGTAAAAGTAGTGAATAGAATGGTAAAACCCCACTTTTAGAATACCAAAGTGGGGTTTGAATACCAAAAAAATGGGCTTTTATACTGTAAGTGTCTTTTCCTCTTTAATTTTTTCATTAGCACCTATGAAAGTGTCTAATTTTTTCTTTGGAGGAGTCCAATATTGCTCGTTGCCCGGTAAATCATCAAACCAAGCAGCATCTTTAGGACAGTCTAATACCATAAATTTACCGTAATTGTTATCACGAGACTGATGATATTTTAAGTATGCTTTTCCATCTTCAATAGCAAGTATTTCAATTTTACCAGAAGTATGGCTCATGGATAAGCGTACACGTTTCCCTAACCCGGAAGTCATTGCCTTAGCTTGTTCTACGGCATTATATGCTTCCTCTAGAGATAAGACGAAGTCGTTGTTACCGGCAACAGGTCTGTTTATAAAGAAGTAATAAGGTGTAACTCCAGCCCAAGACAGTTTATCTAACAGTTCCCCAAGCACTTTCGGATCATCATTAATTCCTTTTAAAACAGGAGTTTGGTTAACTACAATTGCCCCTGCTTTGTGAAGTGCATCAAATCCCTTTTTGGCTTCCTCCGTAATTTCTACAGGATGGTTAATATGTGCCATTACATAGATCCTCTGCTCTGGTGTTGAGAACTCGTTGATTAACTTTAACAATTCTTCATCTTCATAAATTCTCATAGGGTTAAATACTGGCATTTTAGATCCGAGACGAATAATTTTCACATGTGGAATTTCCCGCAATTGTTCAATGATCAGTCGCAATTTTTTAGTGGCGAGTATAAGAGAATCTCCCCCTGTTAATAGAACATTATTAATTTCAGGGTGATTTTTAATGTACTCAATACCTGGTTGAACATCTGACATGGCTTCTTTTATGTCGTTTCGGAATAGCCTTTTACGGAAGCAATAACGACAATAAGCCCCACAAACTTCAGATACAATTAAAAGTGCTGTTGTACCATACTTGTGCTGACATCCTTCAGCAGCATAGTTTGTGTCTTCATCGGAAGCATCCCAGCGACCATATTCAGCTAATTCACCTTCGTTTGGTATGATTAGTTTCTTAATTGGGTCGTTCGGATTATTCCAATCAATTAGACTCAAATAGTAATCGTTTACACGAAAAACGAATTTTTCTGTGATTTTCTTTAACTTTGCGCGCTCTTCTTCTGGAATCTGCGTTATTTTATCAATATTCATGATGTATTTTGGTTGCGCCATCCTTATCACCCTCCAAGTATTAGATTAATAGTTTCCTGTTTATTATAAACGTAATCCTTATATTAGGTCAAAAACGGAAGAAAACATCTATTTTTTAAAAGGAATGAAATATTTCCTTCAGTTTTCTCACTCTTATTTTATTTTTTTCATTTCAATTTATTTTATTGAATTTAATGACAAATGCCCTTCACAGACAAGCGAAGATATCATAAAATGAAATAAATCCTTCAAAAAAATGAAGTGAAGAAAGAAAGGGGTTAGTTGATTAACAATGGCCATACGTAAGGTTGAGCATCCATTTATTCAATATGGAGCAAAGACAGGTAAATCTTATAAGGAAATGAAGGAAGCAGAAAAATTTTTACCAGGTGGTGTAACTGCAAATATTAAACATTTTGCACCATATCCCATTGTCATGAACAAAGGAAATGGAGCATGGTTAGAAGATGTAGATGGAAATCAATATGTGGATTATTTAATGGCTTATGGATCACTAGCTTTAGGACACGGACATGATGATATAAAAAAGGCTATACAAGATCAATTGTTCGAGGATGGGACATTTCTCTTCGGAACTCCACATTCTTTAGAAACAACTTTCGCAAGAAAAATAAAGAGCTATTATCCTTCTATGGATAAAATACGATATACAAACTCTGGCACAGAAGCTACATTGTTAGCGATACGCTTGGCTAGTGCTTATACTGGGAAAAAGAAGATTGCAAAATTCGAAGGACATTATCATGGTGGTTATAATGAAGTACTTTACAGTATTAATCCTCCCTTATCAGAGGCTGGGGACGAAGATAAGCCAAACGCGGTTCCAGAATCAGCAGGGATGGATTTCTATCTTGATCAAAAACCATTAGTACTACCTTTTAATCAACCTGATGCAACGGAAAAATTAATTGAAGAGCATGCAACGGAACTTGCAGCTATAATTATTGAACCTGTTCAAGGGGGATTTATTCCAGCGGAACAGCAATTTATGGATAGATTAAGGAATGTAACGAAAAAACATGGGATCGTTTTAATCTTTGATGAAGTGAAAACAGGATTTCGTTCGGCTCTAGGTGGAGGTCAGGAAATTTATAATATAAAACCTGATATTACTACTCTTGGTAAAGTAATTGGCGGTGGATTTCCTATTGGTTTAGTCGGTGGAAAGGAAGAAATTCTTTCGATTAGTAAGCCTAAGGCAGCTGGAGATGTCTTCGATGTGGGGCAAGGGGCAGAATCTTCTGCGAAGGAAATTTTGTTCCATAGTGGTACCTATAATGGACATCCAACAATATTAGCTGCAGGATTAGCAACTATTCAAAGACTGGAGCAGGATTTTGACGCGACGCTGGCGTATACTAATACACTACGGGAGAAAATTGAAGACTTAGGAAAAAAAGCTAATGTACCGTTATCAACGGTTGGTTTAGGAACTATTTTTAGTGTAATATGTACACGTGACAGCAATATTCGACATTACCGGGATCTCCAGAAAACGAATCTTGAATTAAGGAAAGAAATGGATTTTCATTTGTTAAACGAAGGTATCTATACGAAACCATTAAATCGATACAGTATTTCCACTTCCCACGGGGAAAAGGAGCTGGAGGCAACATTAAATGCTTACCAAACTGTATTGAATAAACGTTTAGGGGGAGATGGAATGTCATAAGGGGGAGGAATCGTGCTAGAAAGTGATGTTTACAGACGTATGATTCAAAATCGTGATCGGATGAGCAAATCTCACAAGAAGATTGCAAATTATCTTATCGAGAATCACGAAACAGCACCTTTTTTGACAGCGTCAAAATTAGCAAAAAATGTACAGGTGGGGGAAGCAACGGTTATTCGGTTTGCTTTTTTTCTAAATTATAAGGGATATCCCGATTTTCAAAGACATTTGCAGGAAGCTTTACAGCGTAAAATGACATCTGCAGAAGTATTAGTTAGAACCACTGATGAAAATGATCAAACCGAATATGTTGTTTCTGAGGTGCTGTCGGATGATATTCAAAACTTGAAGGTGACATTAGGTCAAGTCGATTCTGGTAATTTTGAAAAAGCAGTAAGTGATATCATTGAAGCAAAAAGAATTTATATCATTGCATATCGAAGTGCTACCAGCATAGGTGTATTCCTCGAATTTTACTTAGACCTAGTTCTTCAAAATACTGAGCTGATTAGACAGGCAGATGGTGTCTCCGAACATCTTTTAGATATAACTGAGGAAGATCTAGTTATAGGCTTAGGTTTTTCTCGTTATACAAAACGAACGGTGGAAGTATTAAAATATGTGAAGCAGCATGGGGCAAAAACATTAGTTATTACAGATCATTTAATGAGCCCACTAGTCCCATTCGGAGATCGAACATTAATTGCATCTACAGAGATAAATTCTTTCATTGATTCCTTTGCAGCACCAATGAGTATCGCTAGTGCCCTTATTACAGCATTGACACGATCAGAACACAAGCAGGTAGAAAGACGTTTAAAGGACCTGGAAGAATTATGGGGTAAGTTTGATGTGTTTTATGATTAAGGAGAAGTGTGGATTCAGAAGTATTACTCTTTCATGGAAAGAATAAGGAAGAGGGTGTCACCAAAAGCCTAGCTTTTGATGACACCCTCTTTTTAAACAAATAGTTACTTACGCCGTTTCCTTTGCTTGGTTTTCATGGCGTCGTTTTCTCATAAATTGTAAAACACCGATTGCTAAGAATAATCCTAGTCCTGCTAGTTCCACTGGTAAGTTATCTGGCATAATAAGCATTATACCAGCACCTAATAAGAGAATTCTTTCAAACCATAGTGGATTGTAAAGGAAATAATTCATTACTGCAGCACTAATAGCTAACATACCCAAGATCGCTGTAATTAAGACTGGCACTAGTGTACCAAAGGTTGCACCCTGTAATAGGAGCACCGGATTATATGCAAATACATATGGGATGATAAATGCAGCAATTGCAAGCTTAAAGGCGTTGACACCGGCCTTCATAGGATTTGCCCTCGCTATACCTGCCCCTGCGTATGCAGCTAAACATACTGGAGGAGTAATATCTGCAACAATTCCAAAATAGAAAACAAAGAAGTGAGCTGCGATAGGTTCTACACCAAATTGAATTAATGCTGGCGCAGCCATTGTTGCCGTAACAACATAGTTAGCAGTAGTAGGTAGCCCCATCCCTAGTAATATACAAGCTATCATTGTAAAGAAGAGTAGAAGGAAGAGACTGTCTCCTGCCATACTTAACAAACCGCCGGCTATTTTAGATCCTAAGCCAGTAAATACAACGACACCTACGATAATCCCAGCACTGGCACAGGCTGCAATAACTGGCAATGCCACACGAGCACCTTGTTGAAGTGCATTTATTATAGCACTTGGACCCATGCGAGTATCTTTTCGGAAAAAACTGACGGCGAATGCTGTTGCTATTCCAGATAGAGCTGCTGTGTTTGCAGTATAACCATCCATTAACATATATACAATTGCCACGAGTGGAAGAAGTAAATCCGCACGTTTTAAAAGTCCTTTTAGTGTAGGAAGCTGATCCTTTGGTAGACCGGTAATCCCGTGACGCTTCGCTTCAAAGTGTGTTCCCATAAAAACACCTGTAAAATAAAGTATTGCAGGAATTATACCAATGATAACAATATCACTGTAGGAAACTCCAGAGACGTATTCTGCCATAATAAACGCAGCAGCTCCCATAATTGGTGGCATAATTTGACCACCTGTAGATGCGGACGCTTCGGCAGCAGCTGCAAATTCTGGTCTGAATTTAGCGCGTTTCATCATTGGAATCGTAAAAGAGCCTGAAGCAACCGTGTTTGCAACAGAACTTCCAGTAACCATTCCTTGAAGGGCAGATGCTGCAACAGCTGCTTTTGCTGTTCCACCTGTATATCTTCCGGTTGCACCGAATGCTAAATCATTGAAATATTGTCCTACTCCAGTTTTTGTCAACATAACTCCAAAAAATAGGAAAAGGAATATAAATGTGGAAGAAATTTGTATAGGAGTACCAAATATCCCCTCAGATGAGAAGAATAATCTTCTGGATAATCTCTCCCAATCAAAACCAGCATGTCCAAAGTAAGGAATATTTGTCCCAAATAATCCATATAAAATAGCAATTACTGCAATTACTACAATTGGAACTCCTACTGCCCTACGGGTAGCTTCTAATAAAAGAAGGATTCCGATTGTTGCTACAGTGATGTCTAAAGGAGTGAATCCAAACCTTAATGCACCTTGGGTAAGCCAATCATACTGGAATAGAATATAATAACATGAACCCATACTTAAAAATGCAAATAAAACATCGTACCATGGAACTCCCTTTCGTTTAATTCCTGTTTTTTTCGCAGGATAGAGAAGGAATATAAGACCTAATCCCGTACCTAAGTGAACGGCGCCCTGTAACAAATACACCAATGGTCCATTTATGGGTAAAGCTCTCCACAAATGAAAGAGAGTAAGGGATATGGCAAGGAATGAAATGACCCAGGCCCATTTTCCAGTGTCCTGTCGGTAGGAAGATTCCTTATCATATTTTGCAAGTAGTTCCTGCTGCTGTTCTTCGGTTAGTGCTTCTTTTTCATTCATACATTCACCACCTAAAATAGTTATTCATAACCGTTATGTAAAAATAAATCGACGAAAAAGTAGGAGGGTATATATAATCCTGCGTTTTCGTCGATATTCTGACTAAACATGTGTCAAAAGAAATTGAAGGTATTACTCTGGAGAAAATAATCGGTGATTAGGGATTAGGTTGGCTTTACCTAATTTTTATTATAGTTTTTCAAACAATCACAAATTAAATATATAAAAATTAAGAATCCAAATGTTATCCCATATTAGCATGAAATAAATACTTCTTTCCTATACAAATATTGATATTAAAGTTCTTACCTCATTAATTTATCGTTTAAAAAAGGCCGGACACTGGTAGAGGTCCGGCCTCGATTTAGTTAAGTTCTAATCTTAAAAGATAAGATTTTAAAAGTTTTAGGACCTTCGGGCAAGTTGTCTAGCTCCACCGCCTACTCGCTGCGGGGCACTTCGGAAGTGACAACCGAAGTCAAAGAGCGAACTTCTAGTTGTAATTCCTCCACTGCCCTACGCTCGTGTACATAGGCGCTTGCGCTTTTCTTGTTAGTCCAGAAGTCCAGCTTCTTTGAAGTATTTCTCTGCACCTGGGTGAAGAGGAAGTCCATCAGAACCAAGTAGTGCGTTTTCTTTCGTTAAATGTGCACCTTGTGCGTGGGAAATCTCACTTCTGTTTTCGAATAGAGCCTTTGTAATGGCATACCCAAGGTCCTCATCAATGACATCAGTAGATCCCACTAAAATGGCATAAGCAGTGATTGCTTGGACGTCTTCCGTTAAGAAGTCATATGAATCAGCAGGTATAGTTAAAGCGCCATATCCACTATTAGCTTCAATATAAGAAAGACCTTCAGGAGTGATAGAGATCATACGGATATCACGTTGAAGTGCTAATTCGTCGATACTACCAGCTGGTAACCCTAAAAGACCAAATGAAGCATCTAAGCTTCCATCTTGAATACGTCCTGCAGCGTCACCAAAGCCTTCTTCAAAAGCATTATAATCATCATCTGAAAGACCATAAGCTTCTAAAATTAATCTTGCAGCAGCTTGTGTTCCACTTCCAGGAGGTCCAATAGCTACATTTTTGCCAGCAAGATCAGCAATTGTTTCAATACCAGAATCAGCAGGAGTTACAATTTGCATAACTTCAGGATAAATATGACCCATAAAGCCGAAGTTATCAATAGATCCCCCTTCAAAATCTCCTTCACCATTCAATGCATCTAGGGCAGGGAGGTGAACAGTCATTCCAAGTTCAAAACCACCTTGTCCAATTTCTGATAAGTTTTCAACGGAAGCACCAGAAGCAACTGCACTTAAGTCAAAATCTTCATATCCTTCAATGTTGTTGTTAATAACCGTAGCCATTTCCCCACCTAATGGGTAATATGTTCCACCTGTACTTCCTGTACCAAGTTGCAAGTTTCCAAGATCTACGCCATCGTCACCACCACAGGCAGCAAGGACTAGTGCCGATGCTATTAAAAGTGCAAACATGGAAAAGATTTTCTTTTTCAAATTCCATTCCCCCTAAAATAGATTCTTTTTTCTATACCAACATTCGTATAAATAATTGTTGGTACCTTAATTAATTTAATCAGAAAATGATATAATTGTCAAAAATTTCTCAATTGGATTAGAAGATTAATAGAATCACAGTTTAAAAATACTTGATAAAATAAAGGTGATGACCTTAATTAGTAGTTTTTTAAAATAAAATCTATTTCAGGAACTTTCCAATTGATATGGTTTGTTAGCATACTAAAGTGCGAAAGGGGACTGTATAAATGTTGTATAAATATAAAAAAAAGCAAGAATGATAGCATTCTTGCTCGAATTTACTCGAATAAATATTTTTCGTTCTCTTCTAATTTTTCCTTCATAAAAGATAAGAGAGTGAAGTTTTTGCACCTTCGGGCTAGTCTAGCTCCATCGCCTACGGGCTCGGATCACTTCAGGCCTTTTCGGAAGCCAAAAAGCGGCTTCTGTCAAAGTCCTTCCAGTGACTTTCGCCCGTGACCTTAGGCGAATGCGCTTTTCTTATTGTCTAGCTCCATCGCCTACTTGCTGCGGGGCACTTCGGAAGTGACAACTGAAGTCAAAGAGCGGAATTCATGTTGTCATTCCTCCAGTGCCCTACGCTCGTGACCAGAGGCGCTTGCGCTTTTCTTGTTAACAAAGGCCATGGATTCCCATCTTCTCGATTTCCAGCGGAACAACATAAGAACCCCACGAATCCATTCATCTAGTATCAATGCGAGCCAGATCCCTACTAACCCTAATCCTAGCATGATACCTGCTCCGTAGGAAACAGTCACACAAACTCCCCACATGGAAATTATTCCAATATATACTGGAAATTTCACATCCCCTGCAGCCCTTAAAGAGTTAATAACTACTAAGTTAAATGCCCTTCCAGGCTCAAGAATGATCGACATAATTATTAAAATGCCACCGAGTTTTATGATCTCAGGGTTGTCAGTAAAAATACCTAAAAGGGTCTCTCTAAATAAAGCAAAAACGAGAGTACCAAAAGTAGATACCGCCATGGCTATCCACAGACTTTTTAAACAGCGGTGATATGCTTCTTTTACCTTTCCCTTTCCTATTAAATAACTAATTAATATTTGTGTTCCTTGACCGATGGCAATGGAAAATAACATTGCAAACATAATAATGTTAAACACATATACTCTTGTGGTTAGGGCTGCCGTTCCCATCGTTGCAATAAATACAGTAACCACCATTTGAGAGGCGTTGTATGATAATTGTTCTCCTGCTGAAGGCACCCCGATTTTTAACAACTGCTGAAGTTCTTCCTTTGGAAATTTTTTGGTTAAATAGGACCAAGGAAGTTCACCGTTTAACCGTTTATACATGTAGATAAATAATACAATAAGTCCCAGTATACGGCTTACTGCTGTACTGATAGCAACTCCGGTTACACCTAGAACTGGCAGACCAAATGCCCCAAATATAAAAATATAGTTTCCGAAAACATTAACGATGTTCATCCCGATGGTTACGTACATAGCGTCTTTCGTAAATCCATGACTTTTAACAATAGCACCAAAAGTCATAATCAACGATTGAACAAAGGAGAATCCACCCACTAGTTGAAGATAAATAAGCGATGGACTTAATAATTCTTCTGGTAAGTTCATAAGTAAAAGTATTTGTTCACCAAAGATAAAGAGAATCGCGCTAAGAATTAATCCAAAGGCGCAATTGGCAATAATGGATACCACTGCAATGTGGCTGGCTTTTTTCCTTTGTTTTGCCCCGAGGTACTGTGCAATTAATATAGTAGTCCCCGTTGCAACGAATCCAAACATTACGATAATAATACTCATTATTTGGTTTGCAACACCAACTGCTGCAACAGCATTATCATCATATTGACTGAGCATTAACGTATCTGCGTTCCCCATTAACATATGGAGGAGGATTTCAATAAAAATTGGCCAAGTTAAAGCATAAAGAGTAAATTTTGCTGCATTCTTTTGTGTCTTGTCGCTCATGCTTATCACTCACATTTCGAATTTTAAAATTGTACATTTTCTTTTCAATTCATTACATAATATTATAAGATAATACTTAAGTATTGAAGGATTAAAATCGATTATAATTGTACAAAAACGACTTAAAGGGTGAATAGCTTGGATACTTTATTATGTAAAATTCCACCTTTACCAATATTTATTAAAGGTGGAATTGCCACTTTCAGGGTTGGGGAAAAACATTTTCAAAGGGTATTTCATATTTTTGACTTAATTTATGTTGTTGAAGGGAAATTATATATGAAAGAAGACGATGTAGAATATGAAATAACTAAGGGAATGTATATTATATTAGCGCCTGGAAAAAAACATGGGGGGTACATGGCATGTGATGTTCCAACTAAGTATTATTGGATCCATTTTGACCTCCCTGGGAAGTACAATCTTATTACAGCGAATGAACTGGATTGGTCCAAGGTTTTAGTTCGGGATAATACCTTTACGGAAGCGGCACAGTTCAAGTTGCATTTACCAAGAATGGGTTCCTTTCATTCGACGGAAAGGGCAGAAGAAGGATTTATAAAGGTTGTATCTTTAGATGATTCCAATGATCCTGCTGATAAAATAAAACAACAACTCTTCTTTAATGATTTATTAATACAATTGCAGCAGGATGTGATCGAGGTTCCTACGAGTGCCCGTACAGTTTCAGATGAGATTATCAATTATATCCATAAACATTACAAAGATCATGAATTTACTGTAAAGAAGATGGCGAAAGAATTATTATATCACCCAGACTATTTGACGAGGTCGTTAAAAAAAGTAATAGGGATGACTCCTGTCCAGTATTTAAATTATTATCGTTTATCCGTTGCCAAAAGAAAGTTAGTAAACGAGCATAAAGATCTTATTACGATAGCAAATGAGTGTGGTTTTTCAGATGTCAGTTATTTTTCAAGGACATTTAAAAAAAGAGAAGGGACGACACCAGGAGAATATAGGAGAATGAGAGGTAGCTATGCCAAACAATCACCCAGTGAAAATAATGTTCTGGAGGGGAAAATGGAATAAATCGAATAGTCAAGGGGAAGTGCAATCGATTGCATCCCCACTGGTGTATTAATTATTTATAATCTTATATATGAAGTATTCAGGAAAATATGGAGCAAATTCATCTATATATATAATGATGCAGATGCTTACTATAATAATGCTTGATCATTTTTTTGTCTGAATTACATGGTTTGTAATTTTTCCAACCGTTAAATCTAGGTAAGGTTTAGGGAATTATTCATCCATTTTAATTATTGGAGAAAAAAGAGGAAGAAAAAACGGAAGAAAAAATAAAAACTATTTAAAAAAATTACAAAAAAAAGGTTGTTTTTCTTGGGCGTAATAGTATAATAAAATTAAATGATGCAAACGATTTCACAGAATTAACTGTGATTTTGTTTTGCGACATTTGTGCAAACGGTTGTCTTTTGTTTCATTTCTCTTTATTACTACCCTTTGATACTATTAAACTAGTAGTAGTTTAATTGATTATCCCTTTTTTAAATGGTTTGAAAGCGATTACTTTTAAGCGTTTTTGATCCGGCAATGAGTTGAGGGTAATTCAAAAGAAAACCGTATTTGTACAAAAAGAATTTAAACTTTTAAGGGGGAAACGAAATGTTTAAGAGTAAGTCGTTGTTATTAAGCCTAATGTTGTTGCTAGTACTTTCCATTGCGTTAGTTGCTTGTAGTAGTGATGAAGAAACAGAAACACCAGCTGATGATCCGGCAGAGGACACAACAGATGATGCTACAGAGGATACGGATGATGGTGATGATGTAGCAGGTGATGTTCCAGAAAAACCGGAAGAATTAACGATGTGGGTTAACGACGAGGATGCACAATTGGACGCTTACGAAGAGATTACTGCCCGTTTTACAGCAGAATATGGCATTGATGTTAATATCATTCCGTATTCCATGTTAGATCAAGTGGATGGTTTATCTCTTGATGGTCCGCAAGGTTTAGGACCGGACTTATTTTTCCAACCCCATGACCGAATGGGAGATATTGTTTTGCAAGGTCTTGCAGCGGAGTTAGAATTAACTGACGATCAACTTGCCCGATTAGGGGACTATAGTGAAGAAGCGGTACAATCTTTTAGTTATGAAGGTGTACAATATGGTATTCCGGCGGTTGTAGAAACTTACGGGCTTTTCCGTAATACAGAGCTAGTACCTGAGGCACCTGAAACCATGGATGAGTTAATGGATATTGCCAGGGAGTTAACAGATGGAGATACTTATGGATTTTTAATGGAAGCAACAAACTTCTATTTCACATATCCATTCTTAACTGGTAAAGGTGGTTACATTTTTGCACAGGATGCAAGTGGTGCTTATGATATAGATGACATTGGTTTATCCAATGCAGGTGCTGTTGAGGCAGCAGAAACTATTCAAGCTTGGTTTGAAGAGGACTTGATGCCAGTAGGCATTGATGGAGACATTATGAATGGTCTATTTACTGAAGGTAAAGTGGGAATGGTAGTTACTGGACCTTGGAACATTGCAGATTACAGTGAACATATCGGAGATAATTTAGCTATTTCAACATTGCCAACATGGGACGGGGAACCGCTGAACTCTTTTTCTGGTAACAAAGGCTGGTTAGTAAACTATTATTCTGATAATTATTATTGGGCTACGGAACTAGCATTATTTATTACAAATGGGGAAAACTCTGAAACGTATTTTGAAATTGCTAGGGAAATTCCAGCACATTCAGCGGTATCCATTGACGATCCATTTATGGCGGCTATTTTTGATCAAGCGCAACTAGCAGAGCCAATGCCAAATGTTCCTGAGATGGGGCAAGTTTGGGATCCAATTGCAGAAGCTTTAGAATTTATTACTCAAGGTGATGATATTCAAGAAGTTTTAGATGAAGCTGTGGAACAAATTCGTGAGCAAATCGCAATGATGCAGCCTTAAAAAATAAGGGGGTTGAGGGGCCACTCTCAATCCCAATTCTTTAAATCAGGAGGACCGCACTTATGGCTACAAATGAAAAACAAAAGACTTTAGTTAATCCTCAACATCAGCCAACTGTAGCTGCATTGCTCTCAATTATTCCAGGACTTGGACAATTATACAATAAGCGCTTTGTGAAAGGTGCATCCTTATTCATTCTCTTTGCGGCTTTTGCAATTGTGATGTTCAATTTTATATCCTCTGGATTAGTTGGATTGGTGACGTTGGGGGAAATTCCTAGAGAACACGATTCCCGTGTCTTCTTAAGTGAAGGAATTTTATCTCTTATTTTTTTGGCATTTTTCTTAACAATCTATTATTTGAATATCATGGATGCTTATAAGGACGCAAAGAGAATTCAATTAGGCTGGACAGTCCCGAACATTCGAGAGGGATTTAAGAATGCATGGGATACGAGCTTCCCATATATTTTAATTTCACCGGGGTTATTTTTACTAATATTTGTTGTAGTATTTCCCCTTCTTTTCATGGTGTTTTTAGCATTTACAAATTATTCCCTTTATAATGCTCCTCCAAGACATCTCCTTTCTTGGGTGGGGTTTGAAAACTTTATCCGATTATTTAGCATACAGGAGTGGAGAACTGCATTTGTCAACGTTTTATCATGGACTTTAATTTGGACATTTGTAGCTACTTCCCTTCAAATCGCGCTGGCACTATTCTTAGCAATTATTGTTAACGATAAACGTATTAAATTTAAAAAACTCATTCGGACGGTCTTTATCTTACCATGGGCAGTTCCAGCATTTGTGACAATCATTATATTCTCTGCCCTTTTTAATGATAATTTCGGTGCTATAAACCTTCAGATCATTGAACCTTTATTTAATACAAGAATTCCATGGTTACAAAATGCTTTCTGGACGAAAGTGGCATTAATTATGATTCAGGTATGGCTTGGTTTTCCATTCGTATTTGCGTTATTTACAGGTGTACTTCAGAGTATCTCTTCCGACTGGTATGAAGCGGCAGACATTGACGGAGCAAACCGATGGCAGAAATTTAAGAACATTACATTCCCGCACGTTATGTTTGCAACGGCACCGTTACTAATCATGCAATATTCATTTAACTTTAACAACTTTAATATCATCTACCTCTTTAACCAAGGGGGACCTGCTGTCCGTGGTCAAACAGCAGGAGGTACAGATATATTAATTTCATGGATATATGGATTAACCTTCGATAACCAGCAATACAATATGGCAGCAGCCATTTCAATCATCTTAGGATTAATGGTGGCGACGTTTGCGTTTTTCCAATTCCGTCGTACCCGTTCCTTTAAAGAGGAGGGGAACTTCTAATGAGTACTGCTGTAAAGAAAAGAAGATTATCGAAAAGACAAAAAAATATATTAGAATTAACTATTTTATACACAATAATAGGCATTATGTTTGTGATTATCTTGTATCCTCTCCTATGGGCATTTGGTTTATCTTTAAACCCTGGAAGAGGTTTATACGGAGCTCAAATGATTCCAGAAAACTGGTCTTTAGTTCACTATGAATGGCTGTTCTTTGATCCGAGAAGCAATTATTTAACATGGTATAAGAACTCGTTGATCGTTGCAGTTGCCACATCTTTTTTTGCAACGTTCATTGTATGCTTAGTGGCTTATGCCTTCTCACGCTATCGATTTAAAGGTAGAAAAAACGGGTTATATGCATTCCTACTATTACAAATGTTCCCTGTTCTTATGGCTATGGTAGCCTTATATATTTTATTAGCTACGGTTAACCTATTGGACAGTTTAATCGGATTAATTATTATTTATGTTGGGGGAGCAATACCCATGAACGCTTTCCTTGTGAAGGGGTATTTTGATACCATCCCAAGGGAATTAGATGAATCAGCCAGGATCGATGGAGCAGGGCACTTCAGGGTATTCTTTACTATTATGCTTCCCTTGGCAAAACCAATATTAGCTGTTGTTGCATTATTTAACTTCATGGCACCTTTTATGGACTTTATACTTCCAAGAATCGTATTGAGAAGTCCAGAGAATTTCACTTTGGCTCTTGGGTTATTTAACTTTGTAAATGATCAATTTGCAAATAACTTTACTCGATTTGCTGCAGGGGCGATTTTAATCGCAGTACCTATTGCGCTCGTCTTCTTATTCTTACAAAGATATCTCATTACTGGTTTAACATCTGGAGCAACGAAGGGTTAAAGTTAGAGGATGGTTTGAGGGAAGTAACTAAAAAAGGAAAAGGTACGGCATGAAGAAGGATTATTAAACCTTTCTCCCCGTATCTTTTTGTTTTAAAATTAACAGCTAAGAAGGTTCAAAAACTATTCAGGAGGATATGAAATGATGCATGATACAAGCTTTGCCATTCACCCAGGAACGAAAAAAGAAATGGCGGGAACCAATTTTAAAGATATTGGAAATCTCCGACAGTTTATACAAAATGGTATGAGATTTAATTTTCAATGTGAGCAGGGATTTGTGTCAGTTCAGTTTTATTCGGAGGAAATTGTCCGCATTATTTGGAAGCAAAATGATTGGCCAGACTTTAAGTCAAGCCCAGCAGTAATTTATCAACCAAATAATATGCAAGTAAAAACAGATGAGAACGATGACTTCATTAAATTAAGTACATCACTCTTAAAGATTCAAATTCAGAAATCCCCATTCCGGATCAGTGTGATGGATGAAGTAGGGGATATTCTAATAGAAGAAAGAGATAAAGGCCTTGGTTTCAACTCAAAAGGTGAGCTAGTATGTTATAAATGCATCCATCCTGATGATCGTATTTATGGTCTGGGAGAAAAGACAGGTTTTCTCGATAAAAGGGGAGAGAGTTATACGATGTGGAATACAGACGTCTATGCTCCACATAATCCGGAAACAGATCCCCTGTATCAGACCATTCCGTTTTTCACCACGTTACGAAATGGAAAGGCGTTTGGAGTCTTTCTTGATAATACAGGAAAAACTTTTTTTAATATGAGGGATAAGGATGGTACTTACGAAATTCGTACGGAAACCGGGCAATTTGATTACTATATATTTGCAGGTCCCACATTAAAGAAAACATTAACACAATATACAACGCTGACAGGTACTATGCCTTTACCACCTAAATGGGCATTAGGATTTCATCAATCCAGATATAGTTATGAGACAGAAGAAGAAGTAAGGGAACTTGCACATAAGTTTTTAGAAAAAGGTATTCCCCTTGATGCCATTTATTTAGATATTCATTACATGAATGGATATCGGGTTTTTACATTTGATGAGGAACGATTCCCTAACCCAAGGAAATTAATAAAAGATTTAAGACAGCAAGGTATTCGAGTAGTTCCTATCGTAGATCCAGGTGTTAAAGAAGACCCTGAATATTCTGTGTACCAAGAGGGGATAAGGGGAGATTTATTCTGTAAGTACTTAGAAGGAAATGTGTACTTTGGAGATGTTTGGCCAGGAAACAGTGCCTTTCCAGACTTCACTGACGAAAAGTCCAGAAGATGGTGGGCGGATAAACATAAATTTTATTCTGATTTAGGCATAGAAGGTATTTGGAATGATATGAATGAGCCTGCTGTTTTTAATGAGACGAAAACAATGGATGTTAAAGTCATTCATGAGAATGAAGGTAATCCTAAAACCCATCGGGAACTCCACAATTTATATGGTTTATTAATGGGTAAAGCTACTTTTGAAGGAATGAAGGAACAATTAGCTGGAAATCGTACTTTTCTTTTAACGAGGGCAGGCTACGCTGGTGTTCAGCGTTATGCTTCCGTTTGGACTGGTGATAATCGAAGCTTTTGGGAGCATTTGCAATTGGCTATTCCCATGTGTATGAATCTAGGTATGTCAGGGGTCGCATTTTGCGGACCGGATGTTGGGGGATTTGCCCATGACACCAATGGTGAACTTCTTGCCCGCTGGACACAGTTTGGAACATTTACACCATATTTTAGGAATCATAGCGCCATAGATACGGCAAGACAAGAACCATGGGAGTTCGGAGAAGAAATTGAACAAATTGTAAAAAGCTATATCCAGCTAAGGTATGTATGGTTACCGGAACTTTATCGTTGGTTTAAAGAAGCCCATGATACTGGTGTTCCTGTCATGCGTCCACTCGTACTGGAGTATCCTGAAGATAAAAATACATTTAACCTTTCTGATCAATTTATGATAGGTGAAAATGTAATTATTGCACCAATTATGACTCCAGAGACAGAGCATCGAGTTGTCTATCTCCCTAAGGGACAGTGGATTGATTATTGGACAGAACAAAGATTTGATGGAGAAAAACATCATCTTATTCAAGCAGATTTAAAGACACTTCCAGTTTTTGTGAAGGAAGATTCTGCTATTGCTCAAGGGTCTGTTAAACAGTCTACAGACGAAAATGAGGTTAACTATCAAGTACATTTGTTTAAAGGAAATAAGGGAGAGACTCAATATACACTATACGAGGATGATGGGAAATCTTATGGATATGAACAGGATGAGTTGTATAATAATGAAATATCATTCGTCTATTCTGAGGATACACTAGATATAACGACTTTAAAAACGGGATTATATAAACCAGTTTGGGACACTTGGTCATTAGTAGTACATGGAAAGTATCAACCCACTAGAATCTATGTGGATGGTAAGGATTTCTCCAGTGCTATTGAATTAAGGGATGGCAAAACCATCTTAGCTATCCCGGTGTAAAAAAAATAAAATTGTTATTTCAGAGAACAAAAGTTAGAATGAAATTGTATCGACTATAGAAGGGATGTTCGGATGCCATGTCAATAACGATTAAAGATGTGGCGAGAGTAGCGAATGTGGCCCCTTCTACCGTTTCTCGCGTCATTGCCAACAGCCCAAGAATTAGTGACCGCACGAAAGAAAAGGTCCGGGAAGCGATGAAGGATTTAGGGTATCACCCTAATTTTAATGCTCGCAGTCTTGCCAATAAGACGACTAAAACACTCGGTGTTATCATGCCTAACTCAGCAAACAAAACGTTTCAAAATCCATTTTTTCCTGAAGTAATCCGTGGTATTAGTTCCAAAGCACATCAATTGGAGTATGGCTTGTATTTGTCAACAGGACAAACAGAAGTGGAAATATTCCAAGAGGTACAGGATATGGTTCAAGGAAGAAGGGTAGATGGGATCATTCTTCTCTATTCCAGAGTCAATGATAAAGTGATGGCGTATCTCAATGAACAGGATTTTCCATTTACTGTTATAGGTCGGCCAAGTGATGAAACAAATCGTGAGATAACGTATGTTAATAATGATAATTATAAAGCGGCAAAAACTGTAACTGAGTATTTATTATTATTAGGTCATAAACGCATCGCTTTTATTGGTGGTAATCTTGACTTTGTGGTCACCGTGGACCATATGGAAGGTTATAAAACAGCCTTAATAAATACTGGAATTGAACCTAGGGAAGATTATATAGTTTTTCATGAAGAGTTACAGGAAGGTGGACAAGAAGCGGTCATTGATCTTATGTCTCTAAGCGAAAGGCCAACAGCAATGATTGTTGCTGATGATATTATGACCTTTGGTGTTATGA
The DNA here is from genome assembly GCF_019042215.1 of Evansella tamaricis. Taxonomy (GTDB): domain Bacteria; phylum Bacillota; class Bacilli; order Bacillales; family Salisediminibacteriaceae; genus Evansella; species Evansella tamaricis. The sequence goes on from NZ_JAHQCS010000073.1 coordinate 33,554, forward strand.
GAATGTTAAGTGAGATGGAGATTAGTGTACCAAATGATATTTCCATTATTAGTTTTAACAATGTAATGATTTCTGAGCTCTCCCACCCCCCAATGACAACGGTGGATATTAATATCTTTGGATTAGGGTACGAAGCGGCAAATTGTTTAATTGAAAAAATAATCCACCCGGAAATTGAGCCAAAGCATGTAATTATTCCCCATAAAATGATTAAACGCCAGACTTGTCAACGGGTATCAAAGTAACTATGGAACGGTGGCCATTAGGTCATCGTTTTTTGGTGGTTCTATGAGTCTTAAGACAAAAATTGAAGAATTAAAATGTTTTACCATGGAAAAGACAAGCATTGTGTTATAATGAAAAGCAATGAAAGGTTGGTGAAGTCGTTGTTAAACAGTCGTTTTTTTCGTTTCTTGATGGGAACATTACTTATTTTATTGATCATTTATTTAAGCACAAAAGTGACATTTATCTTTAGACCTCTGGTTGTTTTTTTCCAAACGTTATTTATACCGTTTTTGATTGCCGGGGTACTTTTTTACCTATTAAGGCCAATTGTAATGTTATTACATACAAAGAAGGTTCCTAAAGGAATCTCCATATTGCTAATATACCTTGGACTAATTGGTGTTGTAACAGGCATTATTCTACTTATTGGTCCAACTTTACAGCTTCAATTTACCAATTTGATGGATAATATGCCAGGTTTAATGAGAGAATTGCAAACGGTACTAATACAGTTCCAAGATAACGAATGGGTCTCTCGTTTTCAGGAAACAGAGAATTTTTCCATTGAATCAGTCATAGAGAATGTAACAGGTTATTTAATGACAACCGTTGATTTTTTATCCAGTAACATTGCTAGGCTAATCGGAAGCCTGATTAATTTTATGCTTGTTTTCATTATCGTTCCATTTATGTTGTTTTACTTGTTAAAGGACGGAGAAAAGGCACCAAATCAAGTACTTCGTTTCTTTCCTGAAAAGCAGCAAGTGGAAGGGAGACGTATACTAAAGGATATGGATGAGGCATTAGGATCGTATATTCAAGGTCAAATTATTGTAAGCATATGTGTGGGGATTCTCATGTATATTGCATTTTTGATTATCGGTATTGAATATTCCTTAATTCTTGCCTTAGTTGCCATGTTTACTAATGTTATTCCATTTGTCGGACCATGGATTGGAACGATTCCAGCTGTTATTGTGGCTTTGATTCATTCTCCAATCATGGTACTATGGGTTTTAATTGCAATAGTTGTCGTTCAGCAAATTGAGAGTAATTTAATTGCTCCTCAAGTCATGGGGAAAAAACTGTCTATCCATCCTTTGACGATAATCATTTTAATTTTGGTGGGTGGAAGGTTTGCTGGTTTTTTTGGTCTATTATTAGCCGTTCCATTTTACGCTGTATCCAAAGTTATTGTCAGCCATACTTACCGATTACTGAAACTGAGGAAAGATAGCCAGTTGGCAAAAGAGGCAAAAGTGGAATAGAAGTTCTAATTTAGATAAGGTATAGAAAAAACTGGATGAGGTGATATATTTGAGTTTTGAGCAGGATGGAATTAAACAAATTGATGTTCAAGAATTAAAAGAATTACTGGAAAAACAACCGAAGGATAAAGTATTCATTGATGTGAGGGAACCTGAGGAATACGAATCTGGTCATATAAATGGTGTACCACTAGTACCAATGCATACTATCCCTTCTTTAGTGGGTGGTTTTGATAAGGAAAAAGAATACATTTTTATCTGTCGGAGCGGGAACCGTTCGCAAAATGTTTCTTTATTCTTGAAGGAAAATGGCCTGGAAAAGGTAACCAACTTCAATGGTGGAATGTTAGCGTGGGATGATGAGAAAAAAGAAGGTCCGGAAATTCAGCTTGATACTGAAGATGATCTTCGGGAGTGGAAAAAATAATATTAAAATTGTCCTCGAGAGGCCATTGCCATCGAGGACTTTTTTATTTTCCGTCGTGCACTGCGCTTACGCCTATTGCCGTCGTGCACTGCGCTTACGCCTATTTCCGTCGTGCACTGCGCTTACGCCTATTTCCGTCGTGCGCTCCGCTTACGCCTATTTCCGTCGTGCGCTCCGCTTACGCCTATTTCCGTCGTGCACTCCGCTTACGCCTAGTTTATAAATGGTCGGTTTTTTTGGAGTAGGATTTCTTTTGTGGTTGTTTTTGTTTGTTTTCTCGTTCTCTTTCATTTTTATGTTCATTTAAGGCTTGGTTATCATGTGGTCTTTTGTTGTTGTCTTTTGTTGGATCCATAGGTAGTCCTCCCTTATAATATTTTCTCTTTTAATATGTACTCAATACAGATGTATATGTACTTGTTTTAGCATGAAGATAAAGGGGTACAGGTTTATAAACTATCTATAAGGAGGGCACTAGTATGGATCCGAAAAAATGGGTAGCATCCTCTGCAATAGCAACTGCGGTTGCTGCAGGAACACTTTATTTTTCAAAAGAAGAAAATCGAGAAAAGACGATGTTAAATTGGAATAGATTACGGGCAAAATGGTTGAATCTTAGGAAAGAAGATATGGAAACTCAATATAAAAAGAAATTGGGACATTCAGATCCTTATGATATTGAAGATAATACAATGGTTGATGAGGGGGCACAGTACTCCGTTTCTTATTATAATAAAAAACAACAATAGGAAGTAGATATGTTTTGGAGACTTGTGAGGATGGTTTCTCTTCCGGCAAGTCTCCTTTTCCATAGAATAACTTAATGGCACTAGGGGAATGAATGAATAGTAATAAAACTAATTATAATTGGAATCGAATCATAAAACCTTTACCATCAGTAATTGAAGAGGGAGAAAATAATGAACTTAAATGTAATAGAGGAATCAAAAAAGGTTATCATTGCAATAGTTAGTGCGATACTCTTAGCCGTCAGTCTAAACTACTTTTTAATTCCAGCAAATGTTTTTGCAAGTGGTTTTACTGGAATCGCTCAAATATTATCGGAGGTAGTTGGTTTATCTCCAGGTATATTACTCTTTCTATTAAATATCCCAGTAGCCATCATCGGTTGGTTAAAGGTGGGGAAGAGTTTTACATTCTACAGTTTTTTAAATGTGGCCTTCACAACGTTATTCTTAGAGATATTACCGATAACCAACATATCCACCGACATTATTCTTAACTCTGTATTTGGGGGAGTAATAGGAGGATTAGGTGCTGGAATAATCCTCAAATTTGGTGCCTCTTCCGGTGGGATGGATATTTTAGTGCTTCTTTTGGCGAGAAAAAGTGATCGTCCTTTAGGAGTTTACTTTTTTACGATGAATGCACTTATTGTTCTCACTTCTGGTGTCATGTTTGGAATGGAAAAAGCATTGTACACATTGTTAACTTTATATGTCCTTTCTAGAATAATTGACACTTTACATACCCGACATGTGAAATTAACTGCAATGATTGTCACCAGTAAGGGCGATGAGCTCCAACAGGCGTTTTATGAGCGAGTAATTCGCGGTGTTACAAGAATCCCTGCAAAGGGCGGTTATTCCAAAAAAGATAAAGAGATATTAATGATTGTTATTACCCGCTATGAATTATATGAACTCAAAAAGATTATTGAAGATGTTGACCCTCATGCATTTACAAATATTGTACAGACTTCTGGAATTTTTGGAGTGTTCCGCAAAGACAATTAAGGATGAAACCTTTTTGCTAATTTTTCGACTATTTTATACGGGGGTAATAATGGGGAGGAGACAAAAATGAAAAAGTTCTTTATACGTTCATCTTGTTTATTTTTGTTAATTCTATTAATAGTTGCCTGTGGAACGAGTGAAGAGAGTACTGGTGATGGAAATTCAATTGGACCGATAGGAGGGGGAGAATCCATATCAGTAAATGGATTTGTATTTGATGTGGAAGTGGAACCTAATGAGTTATTTAAAGTAAAGATGAGTCTAATCAATGAAACGGAAGAAACAAGGCAAGTGGAGTTTTCATCGGGACAAAAATATGACGTCTTTGTTAAGGGTGCAGGAGATGAAGTAATTTACCATTATGCAGAAGATAAAATGTTTACCCAAGCGCTGGTTATGGAAACGGTTGGACCTGGAGAAACCTTATACTTTGAGGACGTATGGGAACAAGCGGAGTTGACATCGGGCGAAGTAAGCGTGGAGGCATCGTTATTAATTTATGGGATCGATGGGGAAGAGATAGACCGGGAAGAATTTATACAAACGATAACGGTCGTATTGGAATAATTATTAAATGAAATATAGAATCTAAACAGAATGACAAGAAATATACTAATGAGTATCCCATTAGATAGAAAATGAAGGAATGAATTAAAAGCAGATGAGTTCTTCTCTGCTTTTAATTATATCGACTCTTATTCTTCTAGATTACCACTCTTTATCTTTCACTTTAAGTCAATTTCCATCCACCAGTATTGAATTTTGTTTTACTAAATTTTACCATAAAAGAAGTAAGAAGTAATATCCCCCAAAGATAAAAAATTACTTCTCCTTTCTTCGAAAAACGTCAATTGTTTGGTTGGAAGAACATTATTAACTTAATATTGTCTTATTCTCTTAGGATTGATCTCCCACCTTTATACAGAAGTTGTTTCACTAATTTTAAACAGGAACTCACTTACGATTTCACAGTTTATACATTAAGGGTTATTGACTTCAACGAAAATATGACTGGCTTCTTCTGCAAAAACATGAATTTCATAAGTGCCTATTTCACTTCGAAACTGGATACTTCCTTGTTCAGATAACGAAATACTTTCTTCCCATAAAATTTCACTCTCTTTTTCAACTAAAAGTGATATAGTTCCTTCGCCAACCGTTGCTTGATATGGAATTAATATTATTCCCTCTTCCATTACATCGAATTCAGCTACCTGATAGGTTCCTTTTAACTTATCGATTGATAATTGAACTTTTCCATTTGACGTACTTTTCGTAGCGTTTATTGCCACATTATCAGAAAAAAAGAGCATTATTCCTACGAAACAAATCACAATAAAACTAAATAATCCTGCTGCGATTAACAATCCTTTGATGTTAATTTTTTTTAGGATAAGACTATTCAGGCTGAATACTACCCTAAATAGAACAGGAAATAACACAGCGAAAATGGTTAAAGAAACCCACTCAATTGGTGGAATAACTGAAAAAATAAGTATAATTAAATACATCGAAACAAAGGACCAATAACTCACAAGTAAAAATTTATTGTCCTTGTCGACTTCACCAAAAATAACTTCTATTAATCTTTGCAAAATATCACCTCAATTTTTAGTTTGGAATAGTATCTTATCATATAAAGTTAAAGTTTTTCATACAGAAACACTCCAATGCGAAAAATCAAGCTTGATTTGGAACTGGTGCCTGCCCCCATTAACTCTAATTTTGTGCTACTTAAAACATTCCCCTCATATTCTTCTATAAGGAAATAAGAAAAAGGGGGATAACGAAGTTGAAGAAAGTGAAAGTAAATCTACAGCCTATTGTTAGTGAAATAAATTTACCTACCGTGTTGAAAACCGCGGTACTTCCAGGTGACACATCTGAAAGTTTATTTATTGCCACCCAGGTGGGGGAGGTTTTAAGAATTGGAAACGGAAAAGTAACGACTTTTTTAGATATTCGCGAAAGAGTGATCGAACTCGGTTCCAAAGGTGGATACGATGAACGGGGGTTGCTTGGCTTAGCGTTTCATCCCGATTTTTATTATAACGGATTGTTTTATCTTCATTATTCCGTTGCTGGTACGCAAGGTCCCGGTGCTCTTTCTGATTCCTTCGAGCCAGATCCTTGTGATCCAAAAACATTAAACCTGAAATGGAACGATAGAGAAACAAAATATGACCATATTGATACGGTGGAAGAGTGGGTCCAACCGCCGAACGGGAGTAGGCACCCTCGAAAACGACGGACATTACTTAACTTAAGAAGACCATTTTTCAACCATAATGGGGTAAATAGCTTAAACTTTTCACCTGAGACAAGAAAGTTAATTTTTACCAATGGGGATGGAGGTTCTGGATTCGACCCCTTCGATTTAAGCCAGGATCTCATGGAAATAGCCGGTAAAATCATCGAAATTGATGTAAATAAAAACACCATTAATCAGCAAAATACAGATCAAGCCCCCGCCGTCACCCGGTTCAATGAACTTTCCAAATCCATCCAGAATATATTAACACTCATCGCCAGTGGTGTACGTAATGCACCTGGTATTTCCTATCAAAAGGTTAACAATCAATACATCAAATATGTCGGACATGTGGGGCAAGAGTTGATAGAATCGGTTTTTTCCTTTACGACATATAAGCCAATCCCTGTCACAGAGCTTGTGAAGACTGATCTAAGGAAGCTTGCACTTGAAGATGATGGATTCATTAATCTGGGATGGCGTGGCTGGGAAGGAGATTTTCCTACTCCAATTCTAAAGGATTGTCCGGATAATCCCCAATTAGATAAGAAAATAACGGCCTTTTATAATGATGCCGTGATCACTTCAACGAAACGTATTCGTCCCGTCATAAATTATTTCCATCAAGATCCCCGTCTAGATAAATTTCAGGGAACGGCACTTACTGGAGTGCAGGCTTATATGGGGAATAGCATCCCAGGTTTAACGGGAAGTGTTGTGTTTATTGACTTTGCACGACGGGACGAATCAGAGGCCCCAACTAGAGGAGTTCTCGCCTATATTCAAGCAAAGATGGATGGCCGGCCAAATGATTTTCATGTGATGAATATTGGATATGATTTTGGCTCTGAGGACGCTTATTTTGTTAGTCTAGGCACTGATTTGAATCAAGAGAGACTATTTTTAGGAGCTTATGGCTCTTCGAAAGTGACAGATTATAAGAAAGGTACTGTATATGTAATCGTCCCATGATTCCTTGGTGAAAAATTTGAACCCTTGCTAGATATGGGAGTTGTACGACCCTTTATTTATTTGTTCGATACTAAATTCATCATAACGGAACCTAAGGTTTGACAAGAAAGAGGTTTTTCATTTGATAGAAATGAATAAAGCCAGGTTTGTCAGTGTTGGGGGAATACTAACCGCAATTGCTGTTATCTTCCAGGCAGCGCCTGTATTTTTACCTGTAATTGGACTGGGATTAAGTCCATTTAGTACACTGCCTATTGCCATTGCTGCTTTTTTGAAAACTTCACTTGGGTTTGCTGTATATGGTTCGACAGCATTACTTCTGACTTTTATTTATATACAAGAAGCAATCATTCTGATTTTTACCACCGGTCTTCTTGGAATCACTATTGGAACATTCCTTTTCCGGAAAGGAATAGTCATTTCTGTCTTATTTTCTAGTATAGTTCTATCTCTCGGAATGTTCCTGTTAACTCATTTTGTCGGTATCACATTGTTAGGAGACTTCACTAATTTTGGATCAATCCTTTTCACCTTTTTCAGCTTCTTCCTATTTTCCCTTATTTACACAAGCATCTGGAATTTATTCGTTAGAAAACTGATCCAATTATCTACTCAAACTGATTTAAAATAACAAAAGGGCAGGTACGTCCCATCCATTCACAAGCCTTACTGGGACACTGTACCCCTAGATCTACTGGGCTTTAGGACAGACCTGACTATTTTCCATTGAAATTGGGAAGTTTACTATTGGAAGTTTTGTGGATCATTTTAGTGCATTTTCAAAGAGGAAATGTCTTTCAATCTGGAGCATGATCGAGAGGACGTGGATAAATGCCTCATGTATGGTTTCATTTTTTAAATACTTGCGAAAATGGTGAGACATACAGGATGCCATTGCCTCCCTTGCCCCATAATCAAAGTGATAGAAGTCAACAATGGGAAAGTAATCTCCGTTCCCTAAGGGAATCAACGTACCGAAGACGATCTCTCCTTCCTTTGGTGGAACAGCTTCCGGGTCCAGCATCATTACTTCCTTTATCTCGGATGTCAAAATATCAATGACTAGAAAATAACTGTTATGAAAAATGGCTCCTACAAAATAAAATTTCGGTACGGTTTTTTCCCATTCCCTTAGCCAAGGCATCAATATGGGCTTCTTTTTCATTAAAGAATCGTTTTCTTCAATAAAACTGTCCACAATGCTTATTGGGTCTCTGAGACTCGATTCAAACAATAATCGGCACCAAAATAAATTGTGTAGAAGGGATTTTCGTTTCTCCAACTTCGGATTGTGTTCATCGATAAACTCCTCCAGCACTGGAACGTACATATCAAAAAAATGGGCAAAAGCATAGTTTCTGAATTTGTTCGTCACTTCATTAATCATCACTTTCTGGACTTCTTCCGAAACAGCATGTTCATGGCGGAAAACCCTTTCGTTGCTTTCCAATTGTGCAAAGGGCACTACCTTTTCATTTCCCCTTTTCTTTTTCATAGAGAAATCATCCTTTCTTGGTATTTTCACATGGAGATTCGACAAGCACGGTTACTATATCCTTGTGAATAATGATGAAAGTTTGTATATTTTTTGAACATTTAAGTGACAGTAGCCCAAATAGGGTTGCTAGGCTTAATTAGAACTCCCTTACCCATGATTTTTCATGATAATCACAATAAATAAGAAACTACCAGGGTAGACTATAAGAAGTTAATATGAACCTCATCATGGATTCAAAAATCGTCCATAAAAAGGCTGGTAGACCTATCTGCAAAAGGAGATGTAATAGTGGAAAATATCGCTAGAAAAGTCGACTTAGGTGAAATCATAGTCGTTTCTAGGCTTTTTAAATTAAATACATATCAAATGGTAACACTTCTTGAAAATGGTTCTATGGAAGTATTTGATCATAAAGAAGACTTTCTGAAAAAATACGGGAAGAAGGATGTATATGTCGAATTTGAGGATTGGTGTGAGTTAAATACAGGAAAAGTTTTTACGAAACTAAAATAGCAAAACCTCAAACAAAGGGGTAGCAAAAATTTTTGAGAAACACATATCCCATTACTTACCACCACTGCTGGTTCCTGGAAGTGGGGACTTTTTGGGTTATCGCCACTTTTAGTAGCTGTGAAATTGACCAAGCTAACCCTCTATTATCCTCATGCTTAAGTCCCTTCATTTACAACAGCTCTCAAGATTAAGTACATTACTGAACAACAGGCTTTTCTCAAAATAATGGAGTAGAGGAAGTGGTATCCAGTTTCCTCTACTCCTTATGGTGCCGATGGATGGTAAGTGTTATTTTCTTATTTCAAGAAGTTCTTCCAGTTCATCATCGTCGAAGTTCCAAAGGGGAGAATTACTTTGTCCGATTAATTGATTTTGAAGAGCTAGTTTTTCTTTTATTAAGATATCAAGCTTTTCTTCTATTGTACCTTTTGTTAAAAAGGTGTGGACAGTAACAGGCTTTAATTGCCCTATTCGATAAACTCGGTCAGTTGCCTGGTTTTCCACAGCAGGATTCCACCATCGATCGTAATGTATTACTTGGGAAGCGGCAGTTAAATTAATACCAAATCCTCCTGCCCGAAGTGAGACAATCATAAGTGGAATGTCCTCGCTATTTTGGAAATTATTAATCATTAATAGACGCTGTTCTTTGGATAATTGTCCGTGAAAAAAAGGTATATTTTGGTCCCAATGAAGTTGTAGTGAATTTTGTATGAGATCTCCCATAAATTTATATTGTGTAAAAAGTAATGTCTTTTTGTCCCTGTTCTTTAGATCATTTAATAATAGGAAACAATCATCCCATTTTCCTGAGCGGCCTTTTAATTGATGGCTCCAAGGTTCCTTTAAAAAATGGGCAGGATGATTACAGATTTGCTTAAGCTTCGAAATTACTCGAAATAGATGCGCTCGTCTTTCAAAATCGGTTGCATTTGGCAATTGATCAAAAAATTGTTCAACGACTGCTTCATACAATATAAGCTGTTCTTCGCTTAAGGTTACGGTATGTTGCTTTTCTTCCTTCAGTGGAAGAGTGAGTTCCTTTTGATATTGTTTTTTGGTCCGCCTTAAAATAAATGGTCTAATAAGGGTTTGAAGTTCACTCATTCTCCCTTTCTCCAGTTTATCCCCTTTGTTGGTCACGAAACGTGATTGAAACCAAGATTCGTCTTTTAAATAACCAGGATTTAGTAAATCCATGATACTCCAAAGTTCTTTTGGTTCATTTTCCACAGGAGTTCCTGTTAAGGCGATGGTATGGCATGAGCGAAACTGTTTAATAGCTTTACGTTGTTTTGAAGAGACGTTCTTTAACTTTTGGGCTTCATCAAGGATTAATCCAGACCATTCATGGTTTCTAAATAAGTCCATATCTCTAACTGCTAATGGATAGGATGTTACAATAATATCAGCATTGGCTAGTTTTCCCGGGAGTAATCTTCGTCTTTCTTCCATCTTTCCTTCGTGGATGGAATAATGCATGGAAGGTGCAAATCCGACAATTTCCTGTATCCAATTCATGACAACACTTGTTGGGCATATGATTAAAAATGGCGATGACACTGTTTCTTGATGTTTAACCGTGTCCATGTAAGCAATGGTTTGAATGGTTTTACCAAGTCCCATATCGTCCCCCAAGCATGCACCTAATGAATAGGATCGCATTTTTAATAACCACTCCACACCTTCTTTTTGATAGGATCGAAGTTTATTCACCCACTTTTCATCAAGAGTCATGTGTTCACTTATAGTATCTTCTCTCCAACTAGGATGCAGGGTCCAACTGATTTCCCCTTGATCCAGAATAGTTTCACTATTTTTGTGGGACGCTTTCTCATCCTTTGTTATGGCTTTTCTTAAGGAATTGAAAAATTCTTCTCCATCTTTTTGACTTTGATAATGTGTCAAAAGCTTTTCTGCAAGGGAAAGATTCCACATTACCCAATGATCCTTTAGAAAAATCAGCTGCCTTTTGTCTTCTACCCATTGTTTGAACATATTTTCTTCTACTGGAATGTCATCCACTAAAAAAGTCCAGTTAATTTTCCTTTTTCCACCTTGACTGTTGGAAAAAGGGGTAGTATTTAATGCAATATTTCCATGGATGGAAGGGATTGATTGGTTATTTTTTATAGCCTGAGGGACGAGAATAGAGATTCCCGAGTTTTCCACATTTTCAGCATGATGAAGCAGGAATTGAGTTGTCTCTTCCGTTGATAGGAGTATTAGTGGTTCTAATATGGTCATTTTATTAATTGGATAGTGATCCTTTATTTCCGGCCATTTTATTTTTAAAAAAGGGATCGGGTTTTTTCGATAGGAGTGTTTTCCATCGTAGATGGCACGAACAGAATTTAAATACCCAGTCTCCCATTCTTTTAAGTATAACTCTATGGACCATGGTTCCCGTTCTTTCTCCGGCTCAGTCAATAATAAAACTAGTTGAAAAGCATCTATTACCTTCCCGTTCCAGGTTTTTAAACATGGTGGATAGAGATGCTCAGATAATATGTAGGATTTTCCCGGTTCCGTTAGGGCAGTTAACCACCGGTTTAATTGATCCCCTTTCTCGAAATGTTTCATTCTTGAAAAGTATGGAAGAATCCAATGTTTGTATGGAACTTCTGATATAACAAAAAATTGAAGCCAAAGTTGAAAAAAATCAAAAACTTTCTCAACCAGCTCGTCTCTCTCCATTATGAGCTTTTGTTCGTCTACTATTGTAGGTAGTCCTGATTCTATATGTTCCTTGATTAAATTTTCATTCTCCCATTGCCAGATTGCATATTTCGATGGAAATATAGTTTCCATTTTAGTTTCATTGAAACAACTCTTCATAATGGAAAAAAGAGAAATTAAAGTTGGGGCAATTTGGATATCATTACGTGAATCCCATTCATCAAGAAGACTTTGCAAAAGGTGTAATTGTGGATGTGGAATCCAAACCCCTTCAACTATAATAGATTCTGCAGAACTTGTTATGTGAATCTCTTTTATTTCATACGTAAATCCATAAAATGACTGTTCATCGTCCTGGAATAGAATCTGCTTAAAGAGAAGTGTGGGAAAAGAAAAAATTTTATCAGAAGCATCGGAAATTTCTCCCTCAAAGAGTAAAATTCCTGCATCTTGTTCAGAAACTATTAAGCCATTTAACGTAATAGAGTGATCACTTAGTGACATTAGAAAGCTCCTTCGTAAATGAGGTATACCTGGAATATTTTTTCATTAGGAGAGTTAAATACTCTTGAAAAAATGGTTCTTTAGTGATGTAAAGCTTTTCCAACATGGTTAAATAGTTTATTGCTTTTAAATAATGAGTTCTGGATTTTTTTTCTACAAGCCTTTCAATAAATTGATGAAGAAGGGAAGTTATTTTAGGATGTTGTGCCGCAATTAAATCATTAATAAAAACCTCTTCTTCTTCACTTAAATGGAGTGGGTCAATGGTTAAATACAATTGATTCATTCCAACATCATATTTTTTATGATAGGACACAATTTGAAAGAAGACCCGCTTAGAATGATGATGATGAGTTTGTTTCTTCAACATGGCTATACATGTTTCTATCATCTTCTGTTTTGTCATCTCATCAGTTAGATTTTCGATGAATAGTTTATACTTTTGAAAATGTGGTTTAACAAGCCATTGAGAAAGCCAAACATTATTGTCCAAATCAGGTTCGAAATCTTGTATAATGGAAATAGGTAAGGTAACAGAAAATTCTTTATTTACTCCTGCTATACCCTGTTTAAGTAAGGAACTCCATGAAGAGTTTTCTTTTAACAGTTGTTCAATGGTTGAAGGGGCAATCGCTTGTAGTACCTTATGAAACAAGGCATCTATTTGTTTTTTTCGTATTAAATATAATTGTTGTTTGATCATTAGAGACCTAACTTCCCGGAAACTTTGGATGATTATAACAGGTCGATATTTTTTATTGTATTCTTTTGACGTAAAAGCCTCACTCCATCCATCATTGCAAAGCCAACTTTCAAATTCATCAAGTCCATCTTTTTTGTATAAGATAGCTTTGGAGAAATACTCCCAGCTAGTACGAAGTTTCTTTTCCAACACCTGATTTAGTTCTTTTACAGTTAGGGAAAGTAGCATTTTGTTGCCTCCATTTTAAGTCTTCTTCCTATTTTACTAGGGGAAAGAAAATTCAACAATCAAAAAAAGACAAATTCGATGGAGAAAAATTTCTTCTTTTTTTCACAAAAACACATACCATATCAATAAGAAAAGGGAAAGGAGCGTGGTCATGAAGGATAATTGCTTCCAGGCTGAGTTCCAAGATTTGTTTGTGGAGTTACCTCGACCGGCACTGAAATCCTTTATTCATAAATTGCTCCAAGCACAGTACCGTATTTCCTGGCGACATGAAAAGGATACAGTTGAACTGGTTATTAAATCACAAGAAGGGCAAGTAATGATACCTATAAAAAGGCCCGACGAGAATTTGACGGTAATCCAATTAAATGAATTATCCATATGCATGGAAGACTTAGCCATATTATTAGAGGAATTGATAACAGAGACAAAGGGTAGGGCCATTGTTAAGACGGAAACGGGTGGTTGGATTTACGTTAGTTGTTTTGATAATGGAAAAATTGTTTCAGTGATGAAAATAGGTGGAGGTGAAAAAGCGGAGATGGGGTCATACCGGACAGTACGGAAAAGTCGGAATACGATGGATGGTGTAGACCCGGAAGTAAAAGCGTATATTATAACAGCAGAGATTGATTATTTATTAATGGAATTGGTGGAAGCCTTAGAGAAAAAGGATGAGATCGAAATCAACCGGATTAAAGGTGAATTGCGAATCTTATCCGAAGAACGGGCCAGATTAAATTTACCTAATAAAGTTAATTGATAAAACGGCTGCTTAGCAAAAATGTGATAGGTAGGTTGGAGGGTGTCTTAAAAGTATAACTTTTGGAGACGCCCTCTTTCTTTTTTTATAATTGAAACAGAAAGTACTTAGTCGAATTAGTTAGTCACATGGCTACTGTTTTATTGCCGTGTAAAAGGCAGGAACTAAAATCAACGTAAGGACTGCTGAAAAGAATAAACCTGAGATGATAGATATGGACAGAGGAACAAACAACACATCTCCACTAAAGGCAACAGGAAGAAGAGCAGCAATGGCAGTAAAAGCAGTAAGTAATATTGGTTTTAACCGAACCTTCCCAGCCTCTAATACAGCCTCTTCTAAATTTATTCCATCTTTTCTGCGCTGTTCGATAAACTCAATTAAAACAATCGAGTTTCGCACAACTATCCCTGCTAATGATACGATTCCCATCATCGCCATAAATCCTAGTCCTGTTTGTGTAATAAATAAACCTATGATTGCACCAGTAATAGCAAGGTAAACGGTGCTCATAATTAATACAGGCATGAGAAGTGAGTTAAATTGAACTGCCATGACGATATATATGAGGAATATCACGATAATAAACAGAGTCAACAATTCCAAAAAGAAATCATCCCTTAATTCTGTTTCACCTCCAAGAGAGATGGAGTAATCATCGTACCTAGTTTGTAATTCCCCAATAACACCTGCAATATCTTCTTCTAATTCTTGTTGATTTTCAATTGGATAAACACGAATGGTTAATGTCCTCTGACCATTTTCATGGGAGATAATAGGTATCATCTCTCCAGAAGTTACAGACACAATCTCATCAAGCGGAATGAATTCAGGTATGCCATTTTCATCAGAAACGCTTTTGCTCGGAATTAAAATGTCGCCAGATTCAAGACTGGAAGAATCCAAATCTATATTAATTTGAATTTCCCTACGGTCATTCCCGTCATCCAACACACCATATGGAATACCGTCTGTTATGACATTTATTTGTTGACTGATTTCCTGTAACGTGAAACCGTGTTTATTCATGATGTCCCTATTAGGGATATATTGATAAGTTGGACGTTTTACTCCTTGGTCATTAACAACCAGTCTTGTATCTGGAAAAGAATAAATCTCTCTCTCCAGTTTTTCTCCAATTTCATTGATAGTATCTAGGTCAGGACCAGATATTTTAATAGCGATTGGAGCGCCGACTGGGGGACCCGCTTCAATTGTTGTAAGTTCTAACACTGCGTCAGGGTAAGTAACGTGGAGTTCATCTGTCCAACGTTCTATAAAATCTGCTGCAGAAGTTAGATCTTTATTAATACGAAATAAGATTTCTCCAGTTTCTTCCCCTGTATTTGTCATTCCCTCGTTAAATAAAGGTGGGAGCCCTGATCCAGCATAAATCGCATGTTCTGTAACAGTATTATCTTTTGAAAGGATCATTTCGCTCATTTCCTGTAAGATCAATTCTGTATTTTCTAGTGTCGTTCCTACGGGAAGTTTTACTTCTACTGTCACCTCAGAGCGGTCAGCACTTGGGAAAAATTCGATAGGGATAAAAGTAATTAATCCATAACATAATGTACATATCAATAATCCGGTTAAACCAATTTTCCATGGTTTACGCACTACTTTTGATAGGATTTTTATGCTGTACCATTCTGCTAAACGATCTAATTGTTTCCCTAATACACCATCCCTTGTTATATTAATCTGATCCTTGGATTTAAGATAAGCCTTCCTTCGCCAAATTAGAAAAATAGGTACTAAAGTAAGAGAAACGATAGTGGATGCAACAATCGTTGTTATTAAAATGCTAGGCATAGCTCGAATGAAATCCCCATTTACCCCTGTGAGGAATACGAGTGGAAGAAAGGTAAAAACAATAGCAAGTGTGGAAGTAATTATTGATACTCGCACTTCTTTACTTCCAGCTATTGCACCCGCTAGTGGTGAATAACCTTCCTTGTATTTCCTTTGAATATTATCACCAACCACAATGGCATCATCCACAAGAATTCCTAGGGCAATGATAATTCCAATAATTGAAATCTGATTTAAATCTACTTTTAGAAATGGAAGTGGTACCATCCCCATAAAGATAGATACTGGTATCGCAATAGCAACAATGAAAGCCGAAGATATGTTTAATCCAAGCAGTGTTACAATAATGACTGCAAGAATAGAAAACAGGAGTGCTTTTGTTAAATCCCCAAAGATTTGTGAAATAATGGTCTGTTGCGTATAAAAACGTTCTAAAATGATATCTCCTGGGAGTTCATCCGCAAGTACTGGCATTTTTTCATGTACTTCTTTGTCCAATGAAGGAATATCAGTTCCTTTTTCTTGTAGCACAGTAAAAGATAATGCAGGGGTATTTTCGTACGTAATGAGATCTGTTGGTGCATTACGAGTAATCTCTACTGTTCCAACATCTTTTATAAATATGGGTTCACCTGTATATGTATTTCCTATATAAAGATCTTCTAAATCTGTTAAAGTGTTTGATTTTAAAATAGTAAGTTGAAAATTGGTTCCTTCCATTTCCTGAATTCCAAGGGGGAATGTGTTCATCTCTCCATCCAGTGCATATAAAACATCTTGAAAAGAAAGTCCTGATTCAAATAAGTCGTTATAATCAATGGTTAAATGAATAACCTCATTCGGAATTCCTTTAATAATGACGCCTTTTACCCCTTGTATTCTTTCAATTTCAGTTTTCCATTTTGATATTACAGGATATAAATCGTATAAAAGATGCCGTTCATCACTCAAGAGGTGGTAAGAGGAAAGGGCACCCATCTGGACATCACTAGATATATTTGGAAGCGATACTTCTTCTGGAAAACTTCCTTGGACATTGGATACTGTTTGACGGATTGCTGAAACTGTTTCTGCATCGGCACTTTCTAACTCTATGAAAATAGTGGATATTCCGGATGTGGAAACAGATGTGATGTCAGTTACACCAGAGATACCCAGCAAACCCTCTTCCAAAGGATTTGTAATAGTTCTTTCCACTACATCAGGTGGTGCTCCTGGATAAGGAGTGGTGATAGTGGTGATATCAAAACTCACTTCCGGAATTTCCCGTTGAGGCAATTGGAAAAAAGTTAGGAATCCGACTATCGTAAATAAGAGTAAAAATAAAAGGCTAATTTTTGGCTTCTTCAATCCATAATTAAACATCCATTGAATCCTCCTTTAGGCGTCTAAGTTTTATTCTTATTTTGTATAATGAATTTATCATGAATAATGTATATATAAATAGCAATTAGACTTGGAAATGTGAAACTTATTTTTTTTTTTCAAAACTAAACGGATGTCTATTCAAGGTGAGTAAAAGGTCCATATGATGTCATTGAGTGAGTTACTCAATTCGACGGAGGTGAAGGAGAATGTATGGATATGGTTATGGGCATCCTGGAGCATACGGTTGTTATCCAGCAGCCCCAGTTGCAGGAGGGTTTGCTAGCAGTTTTGCGTTAGTACTCGTATTATTTATCTTGTTAGCAATTTTAGGTGCAGCATTTGTTCGTTACTAAATTGATTTAATAAAATAATTGAAAAATATCACTTTACAGGAATGGGGTTATTACCATTCCTTTTGTTTTATTTTATAGGAAAGCGAAATTAAATGTTTTGGAACCTTTGGGCAAGTTGATTAGTTCCAGCGACGAGCATTTTCTTGAGATACCACGACGGACAGGACGTCCTAATATCGGGCATGCCACAGGACGTGGCGCTTTGCCCGATGGACGGACAGGACGTCCTAAAAAAATGGCTGAATTATCCGAATACATTCAAAGAATTTTCTTTATGAAGTCGGACATGTTATGATAACGTTGACTATGATATTAGGAGGGATTTGGATGGCGTTTGAAGTGAGAGCGGAACCTACACCTAACCCAAATGCAATGAAATTTACCGCAAATGAAATTTTGTTTGAAGGGACAGGGAGTGCTTCATTTAAAAAGGGGGACAATCCGGATCAGCCACTAGCAAAGGCATTATTGTCCATCGAAGGAGTAGATAATATTTTCGGTTATCAAGATTTTGTAACTGTCAATAAAGAAGCCGGTACGGATTGGGATAGCTTATTACCGGAAATTGAGGGAGCATTTAATTCCGTTTATAAATAAGTTCAACTAAAAAATGAGTAGTCTTATCAGTCAGCTTTTTTGACTATAGGATTACTCTTTTTTTGAAAAATTTTATAAGTTTTGGAACCTTCGGATATCTTGTCAAGTTCCATCGCCTACTCGCATGGGAACTGAAAAAGTGGTGCTTTTCCACTTTTACAGTCCCTAAGCAATGAGCGTAGCCGTCGCAATCTTTAAAAAGCTTGATAGGAGTGGTTTTCTCCTATCAGGCGAGCGACGAGCGCAGCCATTGCCATATAAATAAATGGAACTGAAAAAGTGGTTTTAAACTTTTTCAGTTGCTTCTTAAACACTGCGGGGCACTTCGGAAGTGACAACCGAAGTCAAAGAGCGGACTTTTAGTTGTCATTCCTCCACTGCCCTACGCTCGTGAGCATAGGCTATTACGCTTTTCTTGATTAAGTGATAATTGTAGTTATGGGTTTCATATTTATGCATCTTCAAAAAACGATCAAAAGTTTTTGAAATTCCTGTGAACACTTTGAAAAGTGTGAGTAATATCACCCCATATATGATAAAAAATAGATAGGATAAACGTAAGAAAACTCAGGATAGAAAGGAGTAACTAAAATGACAGACTATCTCGGGTGTCTAACTTCAGGTTTTCAAAAACCAGATGTCTATTGTAAAGCACTGCAATTATTAATAGAGGAACATGCACCATTAGTAAAGGAAATGAACGAGTTTTATTATACAGCGTCCCTCTTAGCCTATGATCCAAGCCGTGAAGATAAACTGGAGCTGTTGCAGAAGCTTTATAAACAAATTGAACTCTTTTCATTCCGCCTGGAACATCACTCAAAAAAGGAAGAAAAGTATCTCTTCAAAAATATCTCATCCTATATAGGGGGGGAGGGGGGACCTGTATTAGTTATGGAGGAAGAGCATCTTGTAGTGAAGGATAATTTAACTCAATTTCTGAGAAAATTTCCAACAATTTGTTGTGAGAATAAAGATGATATTCGTGATCTGACTCATCATATATCAATTGTCTTCCATACTCTGACAGACCATTTTTTAAAGGAAGAGGAAATTCTTTTTCCACTTGCTGAGAGTTTACTCACAAACGAGGAAAAGGAGTCTCTCCTGTTAACATATGAAGAAATGAAAGCAGGTTAATTGTAATCTCAATGGGTCATTTCGACCTTGTTGAGATTATTTTTTTTGAATTATTTTTGTTTTTAGGATCAATCTCTTGACAAAAATAGGATGAGAAAGAGTAAAATGAAATGGTGATTTTTTGCGGAATTGGGGGCAGGATGGTGGAAGTTACTTATGACAACGGGGAAACGAGTGCCTTGAAAAAAGGTATATTCGACGGATTACCAATTGGGGTAGGATATATGCCTGTTGCACTTACTTTTGGGTTGATTGCAGGTTCGACAGGATTAACGGTTGCAGAATCCGTACTAATGAGTATGGTTGTTTTTGCTGGGGCATCACAATATATGGCCTTATCCATGATCGCATTAGGGTCTGGAGCACTCGAAATCGTACTTGCAACATTCATTGTAAATTTTCGGCATTTGTTAATGAGTGCCTCTATTCATGAAAGGGCAGAAAAATCTTCTAAAAAAGTGAAGGCACTGTACGCTTTCGGTTTGACAGACGAAGTTTTTGCAGTGGCTTCTACAAAAAGTCCACCTGTGAAATCGGGGTATATTATAGGCACGGCAATTGTTGCATACAGCAGTTGGGTATTGTTTACTGCAGTTGGATTTTTTGCAGGTACTGTTTTACCTTATTTTTTACAGGAGAGTATGGCAATTGCCCTATACGCACTATTTATTGCACTCCTCATCCCGTCAATCAAAAAAGATGGGAAAATAGTAATTATTCTAGCCATTTTAGGTGGAGCTTTCCACACGGTATTTCAACTCTTTATGTCGACTGGCTGGGCAATCATGTTGGCTACTATCGTTGCTGTGGTAGTGTTCGAGATGTTTCAGTTGGTAGGTAAAAAGGAGGTTCAGGCTAAATGAGTATGCCGATTGTCTGGATGATTATTGGGATGGGAGTTGTCACCTATATACCAAGACTATTGCCATTAGTCATGTTAAATACGGAAAACTGGCCTGTATGGTCTAAGCGGATGCTTTCAAGGGTTCCATATGCTGTTCTAGGTGCTTTAATCTTTCCTGGAATTATTTCAGTTCATGAAAATGTTTGGTTTGGTGTAGTTGGGGGAGTGATTGCAGTGATTCTTGCTTATATTGGAACACCGTTAATTGTTGTTGTTGGAGGTGCAATTGCTGCGCTCGCTGTAATGACTGTATTTTTGTGAAACGAATAAGGCTTGTGGAAGAAAAACGTCCGCAAGCCTTTTTCTTTCCATTTCATTGATGCGTATATACTAGTAAGGTGAGTTGTTCAATTGCCTTCCATACCTCTTTGATACAATGTCATAAAAACCTAATGAATTATATAATTTCTTTGTAGCAATATTATTTACTCCAGTTTCAAGTTCAATCCCTTTGTATCCCTCTTGTTCTGCCCAATATAATACATTAAGTAAAATATTTTTGGCAATTCCTTGTTTACGGTGTTTTTTTAGTACATATAAATCATTTAGCCAAATATATGGCCCTCCTTTATCAAGGCTTATTCCAGAATTAAGGAATGCGCACCCCACTACGCCCCCTTCCTTTTCTGCAATGAAAAATTCAGATCCAGAGTTTTGTTTTAAGGCTAGATCAATCGATTTTAACAAATTCTCTTCGGTGATATTATCGCTTAAGGCGTTCATCTGCTCCATCATCACGTGGGAAATGGATTTCCGTAGATGTTCAGCATTTTCCTTTTGTACTTTATATATTTTCATGTTGATTCATCCCCCAATCCTTTATTACTTCCATATGAATGGGAGATTTCCTCTAATAAATTCAATAAATAAGAAGAGGTCCTCTTTAAGTATAACTGAGGGAACTGAAAAAGTGGTGCTTTTCCACTTTAACAGTTCCTCGAAGCAATAAGCGTAGCTGTAGCAATCTTTAAAAAGCCTGATAGGAGCGATTTTCTCCTATCAGGCGAGCGACGAGCGCAGCCATTTCCATAAAAAAATGAACTGAAAAAGTTATTTTATTCTTTTTCAGCGACCTCAGTATAATCTAAGGAGAGGCAATCTTCTGAAATCACTTAAAATGATTCATTCATGAATTCGTCTGTAAATTCATAAAATGATCGCTGTAACTCCATTAATTGCTCCCGTTCTGCTATAGAAGAGTCGGCATATGCCTGAGATATAGCCTGTTTTGCTCTCTTAATTTTATCGACGGTTTCTGCCTGTTCAAGTGGAGTAGTGGTATTCTGAACAGCCTGGTTAGCCGCTTCTACGGCCTCTCTGGCTTGCTGAAAATATTGGTTAGCCATTAGTAATCCTCCTCCTAAAAAACACTCACTATTAGAATGTACTAACAGTGAGGAATTCATGAGAGAAATATTTTAACTAACATTATGTAAAAGTTCCAGAATCTTCTCTCATGTAGATTACAGATTAAATCTCTCCTCCAAAAATTGAGCAACTCCGTCTTCTTCGTTGGTTACCGTTTTTTCATCAGCAATAGACTTCAACTCAGAAATGGCATTTTCCATTGCTACTCCAACCCCTGCATATTCGATCATTTCCAAATCGTTATCTTCGTCACCAAATGCGATGATACGTTCTCTTGGAATTTGATAGTACTGGGAAATTTGTTTTAAACCAACCGCTTTATTTAAACCCGCTTTAACGATTTCAATCACATTCCATGGTGCTCCCCAAGATCTTTGCTCAATCACTTCTGCGTGGGCATCTGACAGGAGATCTTTCAATTCTTTATGGTTAGAATCCTCAGGGTGAATGAGAAGGGAAGTGGGATCTTCACGAAGAATTTCAAGGAGGTTTCCATACTCTATTGGAGATTGTCCCAAAGTGAATGCGTTTGAAAATCCTTTGTTTCGATAACGTAAATAGTATTCATCCATCACTTCAACCATAATATTTTGAACATGGAACGCTTCGCATGTTTCAATAATGGTTTTTGCTAACGATTTATCAAGCGGAGTGTGTTTTGATTGAAACGATGTTGGATTTATAGGATGATGGATAAGCGCCCCGTTAAAATTCACAATTGGGGTATTGAGCATAAGTTCTTGATAATAGACTTTACTTGCTCGATAAGGTCTTCCGGTTGCGATGACAACTTGATGTCCCAGTTCACGTAATTTTCCAAGGACATTCCGATTCCGTAACGATATTTCTTTATCATCAGTTAACAAAGTTCCGTCTAAGTCTACTGCGATTAGGTGTTGTTGCATTTATTAGTCCTCCCTTAATTAAATATATTTTAGAATGGGTTCGTTATGGAAGTATTGGGACACTCACTCCTAATAAGTCATTTTCCATCCCTTGCTAAACCTTCCAAGCAAATACATGTGTTTTGCAATGAAAACATGTTATAAATATACTATACTAAACAAGGAACATGTTAAAATAAGCTTATTGAATTATTGGCTATCTTATATGTATAAGGTATCCTAACCATTAAAAAGATAATAGTAGTGTTTTTTTCCTATGCATCTATAAAGTGAAGGAGGTGGAGACGTTGGAACTATTTTTTTCCTCGTTCTCTGCACGAACTATTTGGACACCTGAGTTATTCATAGTATTGACTCTTATCAGCATGCTTTATTTTTGGGTGATCGGCCCACTAAGACATAAATTTCCCGACGCTAAACCTGTTCCGATGCGAAGGAAGATCTATTTTCATTTAGGCTTACTTGCCGTTTATTTTGGTTTCGGTGGTCCCCTTTATGTACTGGGACATTTGATGTTAAGTATGCATATGCTATCGATGGCAATCGTATACTTAATTGCACCACCACTTCTATTAATAGGGATTCCTTCCTGGTTCTTTATTTATTTTAAACAATTTAAGATACTTAGGGGTATCTTTTTGATCGTTGGATTCCCCATTGTCGGGCTTGTGTTATTTAATGCAATGATTTCATTTTATCATTTACCTAATACCTTTGACATGTTGCTCACTAACGAAGGTTGGCATAACATCTATCAAATTGGAATGCTTATAGCTGCACTCTTAATGTGGTGGCATCTTCTTCCGAGAATGATTACAAAGTACAATATGTCTGAGCTAAAAAAAGTTGGTTATATGCTTGCAAGCGGAGCTTTATTTACTCCTGCCTGTGTTTTAATTATTTTTGCTGGAGAACCATTGTATGCCACATATACTGATCCTGCCATTTGGGCGCTAGCCATCAGTTATTGCTTACCGGCAGGAGCAAATATTCCATATGAAATATTTACGACTGGTTCCCAGTCAATTGCACCACTATCACCGTTAAATGATCAGCAATTAGGTGGTGCGTCTATGAAGGTTATTCAAGAGCTTGTTTATGCTGTAGCTATGGGATATGTATTTAAACAATGGATGAATCGTGATAAAGAAACAAATGCAACCACAGTATATAAAGAATATGAAATGGAAATGGTTCGTCCAAATGATATGGTTAATTTGAAAGAGGGATGAGGGAAATGGGATATTTAAAGCTCTTATTGCCAGTAGGTTTAACTTTTTTTCTACTTCAGGGCTGCAGTTTTTTGTATGGGGAACCAGAGCAACAACGCCCTTCTCCAGTTATTGATGTGTCTCAGGCCGATGAACCTTGGGAAGTAGAAAATTTTTATGCTGTCAATCAAGATGGGGAAGAGTGGAGTACAGAACAATTAAAGGGGCAATGGTGGATTACGAAAACTATCTTTACTAGATGTCCAACGGTTTGTATGACAATGACTCCGAATATGGTGCACCTTCAAGATGCGATTGTGGCAAATAACCTGGATATTCAAATTGTTTCTTTTACCGTAGATCCGGAATTTGACACTCCGGAACGACTGGTTAATTACGGAGAATCATACGGTGCAGACTTTAATAATTGGGATTTTTTAACAGGTTATACTCAAGAAGAAATAGAAGCTTTTGCCCTAGAGACGATGAAGGCAAGGGTAATGAAGATTGAAGAACAAAACGACATCGCCCACCCAACAAGGTTTTTCTTGGTGAATGGTGATGGGATTATTGTCCGAATGTACAGTGGTGATACGGACTTTGACTTGGATGCCACGATTAAAGATTTGCAAAGTGTCGTAACGAATTAAATATTCAAAGAGGGTCCCATCTAAAGCTAATTTGAGGGGACCCTTTTATCTTTTTATCTTTTGAAAATTGTATTTCTGGAAGTAGTTATTCTCACTCGTGACTCTTTTATGGGAAGTGGGAGTGTTTCTGGTAAAATGTTATTAAAGAAAGTCAATAGAAGGGTTGGAATAAAAAATGTTTGAAGAACGTGTACCAATTTCTGTGAGCGAAGCAGTTCAAAGAGTTATGCAATATACAAAAAAAGGAAAAATCGAATACATAGACATCGAAGAGGCAAGAGGAAGATATTTAGGGGAAGCTGTATATGCAGACCACAACATACCTCCATTTGATCGAACTCCTCTTGATGGTTTTGCCATACGAAGTGAAGATACAAGTAATGCCAGTTCAAATCGTCCTGTTCATTTAGAAGTAATTGAGACGGTAGGTGCCGGTAACATGGTTAAACAGCCTGTTAAACCTGGACAGGCAGTACGCGTCATGACTGGTACAATCATGCCGGAGGATTGCGATGCTATTGCTATGTTTGAGTTGACAAAGGAATTCGATAAGGACGGAAAAACGTGGATTGAGATTAAGCGCTCATTTAAAAAGGGAGATTTTGTATCCTTTGAAGGGGAAGAAACGAAAAAGGGGGAGAGATTATTGGATGCCGGTACATTTATCCATGCAGGAGTGGTAGCAGTTCTTGCCACCTTCGGATATAACAAAGTACCGGTAGTAAAAAAACCGGTGATTGGAATCTATGCAACAGGGACTGAACTTTTGGAAGTAGAAGAAGAACTGGTTCCAGGAAAAATTCGAAATAGTAATGCCTATATGATTAAAACGCAAGTCCAGCAAGCAGGAGCTAATGCGGTATATTATGGTCAGTTAGTGGATGATTTTGATCATTGCTATCATGCTGTTGAGAATGCCCTTGATCAAGTTGATGCCCTTATTACAACTGGTGGGGTATCCGTAGGGGATTTTGATTATTTGCCAGAAATCTATCAAAAGTTAGGTGCCAATGTATTGTTTAATAAAATTGCGATGCGTCCAGGAAGTGTTACAACAGTCGCGGAAAAAGAGGGAAAAATGTTTTTCGGATTATCAGGTAATCCTTCTGCATGTTTTGTAGGGTTTGAGTTGTACACAAAACCGTGGATTAAAACCTATCTCCATTCACCGAAGCCATACTTGGAATGTGTGAAGGGGACACTTACGCATGACTTCCCTAAACCTAACCCTTTTACACGGTTTATTCGAGGGAAAATAGGTTTTAATAGGGGGATAGTTACTTCTTCTCCAGTGGGAATGGATAAATCTCAAGTGGTTACTTCCTTGGCACATTCCGATGTTTTAATAGCACTTCCAGGCGGTTCAAGGGGTTATAAAAAAGGGGACGAAGTCGATATGCTACTCCTGTTTCGTGAAGGAACATCAGAACCATTTAAAGATCCAACTAAGTTAAGAAAGACGGAAAATAGATGAAACAGAAACCTATTATTTTTCAAATTGTTGGTTACTCCAATAGTGGTAAAACAACACTGATATCAAAATGGATCAAAGAAATATCAGCTTCCAACTTGAAAGTTGCGATGATAAAACATCACGGACATCAAAGCTCATTAAGTGAGATGGATGAGGGAAAAGACACCAATATACATCGAGACGCAGGTGCAGCAGGGTCCCTCGTTGCTAGTAATGATCAAGTACAAATGCATATGAGAACAGACGAACCTTTATCATTGGAGAAACTCCTTTTCATGTATCAACTATTTCATTTAGATGTTATTCTCATTGAAGGGTTTAAGAAGGAGAAGTATCCAAAACTTCTCCTTTATCGCGGGGCGGAAGATCGTGACCTGTTGTTCACATGTACAAATGTAGAGGCAATCATTTGTTGGAAAGAGGCGGATAAAGAAGCATTAAACAATAATCCTGTTCCAGTTTTTCATCTTCGAGAGGAAATTGAATACATACGCTGGCTAATGGATCGGATAAATAGGGGAGTGCAATAAATGGGTTATAAAAAACTGTTTGAAATAACTGAGAAAGAAATCATTATTCAAGAAGTGGTTAATAAAGTGATTGACCGGAATGCAGGTGCAATTAATACATTTATTGGAACTGTTCGTGAAATGACAAAAGGAAAAAAAACACTATATTTAAAGTACGATGCTTATATTCCAATGGCGGAAAAAAAATTGCAACAAATTGGTTTAGAGATCCAAAGTGACTTTCCAGATGCCCATGTTGCCATTACCCATCGGATTGGAAAATTAAAGATCTCAGATATTGCAGTTGTAATTGCTGTTTCCACACCACACAGATCAGACGCCTTTACAGCAAGCAGATATGCTATTGAACGAATTAAAGAAATTGTGCCTATTTGGAAAAAGGAGCACTGGGAAGATGGGGAAGAATGGATTGGAGATCAATTGGAAAAGACACCTTATCCAAGTGGAAAGCCTTCAAAGGAGGACTTAACATGATAAAAATTCTTTTATTTGCAGACTTAGAAGAGAAAGCTGGTCAAAGAGAAATTGATATCGACTCAACTGCTATGAAAGTGGGGGATATCAGAAAATATTTAGTAGAAAAGTATCCCCAATTGACTGCAATTAAATCGGCATTACCAGCCATCAATGAAGAATATGCCCAAGATGATGTGGAAGCAAAAAGTGGGGACATTGTTGCTTTTATCCCGCCAGTTAGTGGAGGGTAAGTAGGAGTGGAATTGGCTTCTTTATTAAATCTTAAATGATGGTGTACTAAAGTTTATGCTTTTGGTACACCTCCTTTTTTTAAACGTACTAAAATAAAGTTACTCTAAATACTAAAGGCGGACGCTTGCGATTCACCATCTTTCAGTTAATTATTAATAGATTTAGTAATAACACAAAAATAAAAGGCTGTCCCTCTAAAAATCAGTATCATATCTAATGACTTTTGGGACACCCTCTCGTTTTTAAATTCCTTAAAATGCAAGCATATCTCTGACTTTGGAACTCATTTTTTCTGGTGTCCAAGCGGGTTCCCAAACTAGTTCCACATCACATTTTGTCACGTTAGGGTGATCTATTACAGCTGACCTTACCCCGTTAATCATTGTATCGTGTAGCGGACATCCTGGCGTTGTTAATGTCATGGTTATCTTTACTTCTGTTTCAGCGATTGTAACATCATAAATCAACCCTAAATTTACCACGTCTACTCCTAACTCCGGATCAATTACCATCTCCAACTGTTTCATTAGCTCTTCTTTATTTATACTAGTCATGAAAAAATCCTCCTTTAATTTTTAAAAAGGCTATGTTAAAGGCTAATGTTGATTTCTTAAAAGTATGATTTTTAGCGAAATTTACGACTACTGTCTCTTCCTCTGCAAACAAATGCTCCGAGGCGTAACCGTCCATCGGGCAAAACGCCACGTCCTGTGGCATGCCCGATATTAGGACGTCCTGTCCGTCGAGACAAATCGACGTATTTGCAGAGAAGTTGTGCTCTTTGCTCCTGCGGTTACTCGTCGCACAAGAGAATATTTGCTCCTGCGGTTACTCGTCGCACAAGAGAATCCTGCGGGAAAAGCGGGTTCAGGGGAGACTTCGCAAGGTGCGAAGCAACGAGCATTACTTCATGGAATAGCTACGAGTTGTCTCGACGGATGCAGCCTCAAAGCGTTACTGTCAGAGGAAGAGACACCTGCAGAGGTGGCTCCCGAACCGCCCGCGGCTAAGAAGACACTGCGAAGAATGAGCAGATGTCGCACTTGTGCCAGTGGTGAAAGGGAGTGAATTTCGCAAAAAT
>NZ_JAHQCS010000074.1 GCF_019042215.1 Evansella tamaricis
CTTCGGAAGTGACAACCGAAGTCAAAGATCGGACTTCTAGTTGTCATTCCTCCACTGCCCTACACTCGTGTTCATAGGCGCTTGCGCTTTTCTTATTGATTATGAACTTTTTTCATCTTCCCATCCAAAACGGATAAAAGACCAAATAGATTTTAAAACCCCAATATCTTTTAAAATCACAAAAAGGACAAGGGTAAACGGTCCAATGAATACTCCGATTACACCTAAAATCTGAAAACCAATAAAAAGAGCCATCAAAACTGCAAGTGGATTCAAATTCATACTGGAAGATAATACTTTCGGTTCAATGGTTTGCCTAATTCCAACTGTAACACCGTAAACAACGGCAATTCCAATGCCTAGACTAATATTCCCGGTAACAAAAAGATAGATAAACCATGGTATAAGTATCGTTCCAGATCCTAAGTAAGGAAGTATCTCTGCAATACCAACAATAAGAGCAATAGTAAACGCTTGATCTATACGTAGAATTAAGAGACCAATTAAGACAATGATGGATGCAATTGCCATCAAGATTACTTGTGCCCGTAAGAACCCAAGAACCCGATGCCGAAACATCTTTCTAAATTCTTTCCCTTTCTGTATAAATACGGCAGGTAATAACTTTAATGTGTTTCTACGAAGACTTTCCCAATCCTTTCCAATAAAGTAAAACGCGAGAAAGATAAATAGAAATGCGATTAAAAATGTTGGAACAGCTATGATTAAGTGAGTTAATCCGTCAGCAATCTTTTGACCCATTTCCGCAATAATTGTAGCTAATTGTGTTCCTAACTGAGTGATCCCTTCTTGAAGTGTGTTTTGTTGTTCTGGTGTAAGGTCATCAATGAACCCAGTGAATCGTTGCCATCTTGGTAAAACAGATTGATTAAAAAATATCTGAATATGTTCTGACGCAGTTTCAATCCACAATGGAACATTATTTGAGATTCGGCGCACCCCAAAAATAATGAGGAAGATTACTCCTGTAAATATGGCAGCTAATGTACCTAAGCCTAATAACAGTGTAATAAGCACGGCTAGTCCGTTTGGAAAGCGTAGTTTATTTCTCATCCATCGAATGAAAGGAAGAAAAATCCAAACGAGGGCCGAAGCAATCCAAAAGGGATAGGATACTTTAAAGATCCAAGTAACTCCCCATAGTGCCACGAAGAAAAAGATAACTGTTACTATAAACCTGGCGATCATCCAACCTTGAGATTTTGTCATAGGAGCCCTCCTACTAGGTATCTTTATATTACTAATTACATGGCTATGTTAACAGGTAATATTAATTTAAGAAGTATAATGTCGTTAAAATAAACATTTATTATAGCCAAAGAGGTAAATGGATCATTTTTCTTAATCATAGCAGAAAATTCTATTTGAGAAAATTACAATGTCCAATTAACAATAGTAAGAATAGTTTTGAAGATAAGAACTTGAATTTTTCGTCTGTTCACCTGTTATACATTAACTTAGATTTATTATATAACAGAAATTTAACCTGATTTATATATATAGACTAGGTTTTATTTTCAAAAGTGAAATTAAGTAGTATAATAAACTAAATATTATCATTTTTCAGATATATTAAGATAAATAGTATAAAAAATTTTAGAAGACATGTATTTTGGCAAAGGAGGTGCTATGTTACCCTCAAGTAATACAGTATTAAATTTTAGTTGTAACAAAGGAAAAGTAATACCATTTTAGGGGGGAATAAGATGCGAAGTTCAATTGAATGGATGGTTGGTGGTCAACAAGGGGAAGGAGTTGATTCCACCGGAGAATTGTTTGCTAAAACACTTGTTAGATATGGTTACTCCGTGTCAACATACAAGCAATTTATGTCTCGTATTAAAGGGGGACATACGAATTATAAAGTTAAAGCTACGGATCAACGAAACTTTTATTCTGGGGATGGTATAGATATTTTATTGTGTTTAGATAAGGAAACGCTTCCAAACCATGAGGGAGTATTAAATTCTGGTGCAGTTGTTATTCAAGAAGGAAAAGAAATAACAATGGAAACCCACAATACCACTTCTGGTACAGCCTACACAATTTTTACAGTACCACTGAAACAAATCGCTAAAGAATTAGGTAATCCTATGGCTAAAAATATGATTGCATTAGGGGTAAGTGTATCGCTTTTGGAACTCCCAGTG
Organism: Evansella tamaricis; assembly: GCF_019042215.1. Lineage (GTDB taxonomy): Bacteria > Bacillota > Bacilli > Bacillales > Salisediminibacteriaceae > Evansella > Evansella tamaricis. The sequence goes on from NZ_JAHQCS010000074.1 coordinate 2,172, forward strand.
GATATCTTACACAATTTTATAGAGGAGATTTTTGCAAAAAAGGGAGAAGAGGTCATTTCATCGAACAAACAAGCTGTTCTCAAAGGATTTGAATTAACAAACGAGCATTTAACAAACCAAATTAGTGAATTAAAACCAACAGCAACCCAAAATCACTTGTTTATTTCAGGTAATGAGGCAACTGCTTACGGTAGTTTAATGGCAGGTTGCCGATTTTTAAGCGCATACCCTATTACACCTGCAAGTGAAATCATGGAATGGCTTTCAGAAAGATTGCCAGAAGTTGGTGGTACAGTCATGCAGGTGGAGGATGAAATTGCAGGACTCTGTTTTGCCATTGGAGCCAGTTACAGTGGAGTAAGGGCAATGACATCTACTTCTGGACCTGGTCTTAGTCTAAAGACGGAAGCATTAGGTATGGCGGGAATGAGTGAAGTCCCAATCGTTATTGTTAATTCTCAACGTGGGGGCCCATCAACAGGTCTGCCAACAAAACATGAGCAAAGTGATATTCAGCATATGATTTATGGAACGCACGGTGAGATTCCTAGAATTGTTCTATCTCCTGCAACGATAGAGGATTGTTTTTATATTGCAGCAGAGGGTTTTAATTTAGCGGATATCTATCAGTGTCCAGTCCTGATTGCATTAGATTTAGGGTTATCTATGAATAAAATGACAGTCCCTTCGTTTGATACAAAGCGTGTTGCTATCGATCGTGGTAAATTGTTGTCGAAAGATGAAGTTAAAGAAATGGGAGAAACCCATTTCAAGCGATACCGTTTCACAGAAGATGGAATTTCCCCAAGGCCATTACCTGGCATGGAACATGGGGTCCATACTACTAGCTCTAATGAACATGACGAAAGCGGTTATATATCAGAAGATCCTGAAAATCGTATAAACATGATGAGGAAACGATTAGAAAAAGTTAAACATGCCATGATTCAAGAGCCATATAAACTGTCTAGTAATCATGCTGAATCGGAACTTTTATTTGTAGGAATGGGATCTACGTATGGAATGATACAGGAAACAGTAGCAAAATTAAACGAAGAAGGAGTTAAAGCTGCCCACCTTCACATTCAACAACTGTATCCTTTACCAATGGATGAATTAGCTCCAATTTTTCAAGGAAAAAGAATTGTAACGGTAGAAAATAATTACCAATCTCAACTACTGCAATTATTAAAACAGTATGCACCAATTCACGATCGTGCAAGTTCAATTAATCAGTACGATGGTAATCCATTCACTGTCAGATCTATCTTGAAGCAAGTAAAGGAGTTGATAACATGGCAACATTAAAGGACTTGAGGGGAGATCAGCCTACATGGTGTCCAGGGTGTGGTCATTTTAGTATTATGGCTGGAATTCAGAAATCTATCATACAATTAGGCTATGAACCACATGAATTTGCTATTATTTCAGGCATTGGTTGTTCAGGGAAAGTGTCCGAATATGTTAGGACGAATGGATTCCACACGATTCATGGCAGGTCACTTCCTGTTGCTCAAGGGGTGAAGATGGGGAACCCAAATTTAAAAGTAATTGCCTCAGGTGGAGATGGAGATGGTTACGGCATTGGGTTGGGGCATTTTGTTCATGCTGCAAGAAGAAATATCGATATGTCCTATATTGTAATGGATAATAATATCTATGGGTTAACAAAGGGGCAAACTTCCCCGAGAAGTGAACATGGATTTGTAACTAAAACAACAAAGGGAGGAAATAAAGAATATCCAGTAGATCCTGTTTCCACTTCCATTGCCAATGGTGCAACCTTTGTGGCACAAGCCTTTGCTGGGGATATTAAACAAATGACAAATATGATTGAACGTGCAATAGAACATAAAGGCTTCAGTCATGTGAACATTTATAGTCCATGTGTCACTTTTAACAAAATTAACACGTATGACTTTTATAAGGAAAGACTCACAGCTTTTGAGAAGCCTTTTGAAACACGAGAAGAGGCCTTAACCGCTGTTCGTGCACATGATGGATTAGTTACAGGAGTTCTTTATGAGGAAAAAAGAGCAGATTACCAGGAGAAATTAGGTATTGAATTCGATATGCAATCCTGTACTAACGGAGAGATGAATGAAGAACTGTTCCATAAATTTGAAAAACAGTTCCAGTGATTTTGATTCATAAACGAAATGAAATTAGCGCCCCTTTTCTTTGATGAGAAGGGGATTTTTAATTGGGTTGAAATATTAAAATCCCCTCTTACAAACTGTATCATCGTTAATTCTGTACTGTATTAATAAATTCATCAATATGTCACAATTAAATATTGTTTTAGATGACAGTGTATTTTATACTTAAATTAGTTAATAAATGTGAATTGTTTCACAAGAATTCGTTCAATAAATAGACAGAAATTGATCATAAAATGGCTACAGTATTCTTGTGGAGAGTTGTGAGACAATGAACAGGTAAAACAGTTAATTATGTTAGTTAATATAAAAATAGTAACAATCTAATTTTTTGGAGGGGTTAACATGAAAGGGTTATTAACAAAACCGTGGGATAGTTTTACGAAAGGTAATTGGGAAAATGAAATCAATGTCCGTGACTTCATCCAACTAAACTATAAGCCTTACACTGGAAATGAAAGTTTCTTAGCTGATGCAACAACTGCGACAAAGGAATTGTGGGAGCAAGTTTTGCAATTATCCAAGGAAGAGCGTGAGAGAGGTGGCGTATACGATTTAGATACGGAGATTGTATCTACGATCACGTCCCATGGCGCTGGTTACCTTAATAAAGAAAAAGAAAAAATTGTCGGCGTTCAAACAGATGTACCATTCAAACGTTCTATGCAGCCTTTCGGTGGAATTCGTATGGCAAAAGGGGCACTGGAATCCTACGGATACGAGCTTGATAAAGATGTGGAAAGCTTTTTTAATAAATATCGTAAAACGCATAACCAGGGTGTGTTTGACGCTTATACTCCTGAAATGCTTTTAGCCAGAAAGGTTGGCGTCATCACTGGTTTACCTGATGCCTATGGCCGAGGTCGTATCATTGGAGACTACCGTCGTGTTGCCCTTTATGGAATTGACCGCCTTATGGAAGCTAAAAAAGAAGAGTGGAACAGTCTAACGGGAGCAATGACAGAAGATAAAATTCGTTTGCGTGAAGAAATTACGGAGCAATACCGTGCTTTAAATGAATTAAAAGAATTAGGATCTATCTATGGATTTGATATTTCAAAACCAGCATCAAATGCGACGGAGGCATTCCAATGGTTATATCTTGGTTACCTTGCTGCGATTAAAGAGCAAAACGGTGCTGCTATGAGCTTAGGAAGAGTTTCTACTTTCCTTGATATCTATATTGAAAGAGATATGGAAAATGGTATATTGACAGAGCAACAAGTACAGGAATTAGTCGATCACTTTGTGATGAAACTTCGTTTAGTGAAGTTTGCCCGAACTCCTGACTATAATGAATTGTTTAGTGGAGATCCAACGTGGGTTACGGAATCCATCGGCGGTATGGGTCTGGATGGACGCCCTCTTGTAACGAAAAACTCGTTCCGTTTCTTGCATACACTAAATAACTTAGGACCTGCTCCAGAACCAAATTTAACTGTATTATGGTCACCTGCATTACCAGAGGCATTCAAAAATTATTGCTCTAATATGTCTATAAAAACAAGTTCGATCCAATATGAAAATGACGAAATTATGAGGCCTGAATATGGAGATGACTATGGAATCGCGTGTTGTGTATCCGCAATGACAATTGGAAAGCAAATGCAATTCTTTGGTGCAAGAGCAAATCTTGGTAAAGCATTACTTTATGCAATAAATGGTGGTGTGGATGAAAAAGCGAAAGTACAGGTTGCTCCTAATCTTGAGCCAATCACATCAGAATACCTTGATTATGATGAAGTGGTGGAGAAATTTGATGTAGTTATGGAATGGCTTGCGGAGTTGTATATAAACACATTGAATATAATTCACTACATGCATGACAAATATAGCTATGAAAGAATTGAAATGGCTCTGCACGATAAGGAAATCCGTCGTACAATGGCAACTGGTATCGCAGGTCTTTCTGTAGTGGCTGATTCATTAAGTGCAATTAAACATTCACGAGTAAAAGTTATCCGAGATGAAGATGGATTGGCAGTTGACTATGAAATCGAAGGTGAATATCCGCAATACGGAAACGATGATGACCGTGTGGATCTAATCGCAAAAGAATTAGTGATTAAATTCTCTAAAATGTTAAAGAAACACCAAACATACAGAAATGCAGAGACGACAATGTCTATCTTAACGATCACATCTAATGTTGTTTATGGCAAGAAAACTGGGAATACACCAGATGGACGTAAAGCAGGGGAACCGTTCTCACCTGGAGCAAATCCATTACACGGAAGAGATAAAAAAGGTGCTCTTGCATCCTTAAACTCAGTGGCAAAAATGCCTTACGAACATTCTTTAGATGGTATCTCTAACACTTTCTCTATCGTACCTAAAGCATTAGGCAGAGAACAGGAAGATCAAATCAATAACTTATCTGCAATACTAGATGGGTATATGGACCAAGAAGGACATCATTTAAATATTAATGTGTTCGATCGCTCCACTTTGTTAGATGCAATGGAGCACCCTGAGGAATATCCACAATTAACGATTCGTGTATCAGGATACGCAGTAAACTTTATTAAATTAACACGTGAACAGCAAATTGATGTAATAAACCGTACGTTCCACGAGAGTATGTAATTTATTTTTGGTAACTAAATGCAATTTGTTTAATATAAGCTTGAAAAGAATTAGTTAAAGGGAGCAGATTGATACTGCGATACCAATCGCATGTTAAATAGGCTCCCTTTAAAAATTGGGTTTGGAAGTTAGAGTAAAATGTTTGTGGGTGGAAAAAAAGTAAGTTAAGGAAGAATATGTAACCTTGGTGACGAGTGGGGAAGTGGTTTTATTCCCCACTCGTCACCAAGGACACCAAGCGAAAGCGCGGTAGGTGTGAGCACATCACATGAAAAAAGGATCCTCTTTTTGTATAGTAAGTAACGACCAAGAAACCAACTGTACAAAGAGAAAGGACCCTTACTATGAAAGATACCATACCTAACATCACAATGAAAGAGATAGAAAGAATTACCTTCCGTGCTTTACAGGAAAGC